>CALFWV010000174.1 GCA_937927825.1 uncultured Caulobacterales bacterium
GCCCGGTGCTTCGATGTAAACCCCAAAAGCTTCTTCAATCAGGGCCAAATGCGCATGGTTCGCTCCGCAGAGTCGCCGGACCAATTCCGCGTCGCCAAATTCAAATATTTCTGTCTGTTTGCTCATGAGAGAAGGATAGAATGGAACGCGGGAGAATGCGAGTAGCTATTCAGCAGATTTCCGGTGTTTCCCAAGGAGAAAGACGACCTTGCATCGGCATGAATTTTCGCTCTATCAAGGTTGAAAAGTTTCAGGAGAGCTCCATGACTGACACCGCTTCGACCGCCCCCAAAAAAGACCCTGCAAAAGGCTTCCTCGGTTGGGTGGAACGGACCGGGAATAAATTGCCGGACCCTGTCTTCCTGTTTTTCTATTTGATTATCATTCTCGTGGTCATCTCGGTGATTGTTGCCTTAACGGGCGGTTCGGCGACATTGAGTAAAGATGTGCTTAGCGGGATGCCTGAGAGCCAGATAAAGAGATTTAAGATTGGCGCAGACGGCGTCATTCCCGCCATCAGCCTGCTCTCGCCCGACAATATTTCCAAGCTTTGGGTCGAGATGCCCAAAACCTTTACCCATTTCCATCCACTGGGCTATGTTCTTGTCGTGATGCTGGGCGCAGGCGTGGCGGAACGCTCCGGCCTCTTTGCCAGCGCGATGCGCTCTGCCGTTCGCGGCGCGCCGTTATATTTGCTGACGCCGGTTGTGGCCTTGGTTGCAATGATCGGAAACCATGCAGCGGACGCAGCCTATGTGGTTCTTATCCCGTTAGCCGGGGTGTTATTTGCCAGTGCGGGCCGTCATCCTTTGGCGGGTATTGCCGCTGCTTTTGCCGGCGTCTCCGGCGGATTTTCCGCGAATATCGCGCCGGGCCAACTCGACGCCTTGCTTTACGGCATCACGCAGGAAGCCGGAGAAATCCTGAACGCCGATTATCAAGCGAACCTGTTGGGGAACTGGTATTTCATCGCGGCCCTGATGTTCATTTACCTGCCGCTCATCTGGTATGTCACCGACAAAATCATTGAACCTCGCCTTGGCAAATGGGTCGCAGACGGCGACAATGCGAGCTATGCCGAAGAAGACAAGCCCCTGACCGACGACCAACGCAAGGGCCTGCGGCGCGCGGGACTCGCGGTTCTGGCGGTGATTGCGCTTTGGGCGGTTATGACTTTTGCGCCCGGAACGCCTCTCATTAATGAGGCCGCCTGCCCGCCGGATGTTGCGGCAACGGGGGTTTGCAGTCCGATTGCGAATTGGACGCCTTTCCTGACATCACTTGTGGCCGGGTTTATGATGCTCTTCCTCGCTGCGGGGTGGGCCTATGGTAAGGCCGCCGGAACCATCAAAGATCACCGCGATCTCGTCAATATGATGACAGAGGCGATGAAGGATATGGGATATTATCTCGTGCTCGCCTTTGCCGCCGCGCATTTCGTGGCGATGTTTCAATGGTCAAACCTCGGTTTGATTTCAGCGGTTCACGGGGCCAATGCGATTGAGGCAAGCGGATTGCCGCTCCCGATTTTGCTCGGGCTCATCGTGATATTCTCGGCAATGATTAATTTATTCGTCGGTTCAGCCTCCGCGAAATGGGCGCTCCTTGCGCCCGTCATGGTGCCGATGCTCATGCTGCTCGGGATTAGTCCCGACGGCGCGACAGCGGTTTACCGCGTGGGTGACGGCGCAACGAATATCATTACGCCGCTGATGGTTTATTTCCCGCTGATCTTGGTTTTCGCGCGGCGCTGGCAGAAGGACTTCGGTCTCGGCAGCCTGACCGCCATGATGATTCCTTACTCGATTTGGATGCTCATCACGGGCGTAGCCCTCGTGGTGGCTTGGGCGTTCCTCGGGTTTGACTTGGGACCGGGCGCGCCGATGACTTATTCACTGCCGGGTCAGTAAAGGTCGAAATAAAACATCCGGCTATTTAAATTCCTAAAATGGCCGATTTTAGGCGGCGCGGGGTTTCTCTTACTGTGCGCTGTTATTTTTGCCTCCATCCGTTTTTTTTACCGCCCTCCCCGACAGAAGGGGGTTGCAAAATATACAGGTCTGTTACGACCGAAATTTACGAAAGTGAATTTGGGTATTTGGATGTCTTCAGGCCCTATGTTTTCCCACTCAACGACCCTGATTTTGAAGACAGGTTTTCTTGGGTTTCACAAGTGGGGCGTCGGACGAATGAAAAAGAAATTTAGCCAGCAAGCGATAGATATGCGAGTTATGAAACTTGGGTCGTTGAGGGTGTATTAGCAATTAACTAAACCAAAACCCCAACAGATTTGAGGAGGTTTTTAAGGTCTACAATCTTTGCATCGGGCAAGAGGCGGTTAGGAACCCATCTAGAACCAAATGGCTTACAATAGATGCACACTCCTTTTGAGTTAAACTTGACCGCTTTTACCTGAGTCCAAGGTGTAGTAATTTGATTTCCCGCTTTGTCTTTTAATGTGAAGCTCTCAGCGGAAAAAATCCAAGCAACATGGCGTTGATTGGGCTTTAGAAAAAAATAAATTCCGACAGAACAAATCAGAGAACTCAGGCTGATTAATATAAAAATAGTCAAACTCGTTTGTAGCAGTTTAAAAATAGCAAATTTTGGGACTGTCTTATGTTCAAGAAATACAATTAGTAAGAGTATGAAAAAAACAGCCATCGCCGAAATACTTGCCGCTCTCCAAAGCTTCCCGCCACTAAGTACCCAGTGAAGGCCGTCTTTTGCAGATATTTCTCCTGACAGAGAGCTTATTTCATCTTTTTCACTCATTCCGCCAAAACCCCAACCAACGAGTTCCGCCCAGCATCTTCAATCTTCACGTCAACTATCTGCCCAACCAGCTCTTCGGGTCCATCGAAATGTGTGCCCGTCAAATACGGGCTGCGGCCGAATAGCTGCCCGCCTTTGCGCCCCTTTCCCTCTACCAATACGGAAAGTGTTTTCCCGATGAGGGATTTATTGTGAGATTCTTGTTGCGAATACAGCAGCTCTTGCAAGCGCACGAGGCGTTCCTGTTTGACATCTTCCGG
>CALFWV010000175.1 GCA_937927825.1 uncultured Caulobacterales bacterium
AGACTGACATAACCCTATCAAACGCTCACCTATTTGGAATGCGATCCTCAACGCATCTTTGGCTAAAAGCCTTTCCAACAATCTATGGAAATTACGTCTTAGCTCCCGAGAGTTTTCTACAAGTCCTTGCGCTTGGAGCAATATTTGAATTTTTGTCCAGTCGTCGTAATACGTCGCAGCAAGAACGATTTCATCATAATCTAAGCAAGTCGTTTTCGCCTCTTCCCAGCGACCCATTCGGCAGAGGGTGAGAGATTTTAACAGTTCAACATGTCTTACAAACCCATCGCCACCGTAGGGATTTTTCGCATCTTTAATCATGCTCCAAGCCGCTTCGACTCGACCTGTCTCCAGAAGCAATCGGGTGCGCGTCAAAATTCGGTCTCCGTCTGGATCTCCTTGAAATTTTGAAACTTCAGCATCTATTTTATGTAACTCTATTTCGGCCTGCTTATAGTTTTTAGCGTCAATTAAGGCATCAAGCAGTTCACTCGAGACGCATTCATAACAAGGCCAAGATCCGTCAATTTGGGCGAGTGTTTCCCTACATACGGATATGCGTTCTTCTGAAAAACCGGGCCCGTCTTTGATGCCATAACAAGACGCCAAATCCTGCACAGCGCAAATGCGTTGCGGGCAATCCTTGGTCTCTTCTTGATGAGCAAAGTCTAAAAGGGAAATAGCTTCATGCAGATTACCTCTGGCATCATAATTTTTCAGAACATGTGCCTGCAATCGCCAGTGACGGAAATAAATTTCCAGCCATTTGTCATCTAAAGCTTGGCAAAGCGGAAGCGCAGCATGATAAACTTGGTCAACCAAATCAAACCTGTCATTCACCGTGTGTGTCGAAATATTGTCTATATACTCGGCTAGTTCCGTATGCCCGTCTTCTCGGAGAGCCTCTTCTCGGCCATGTACCCAACGCCAAATATCCACGACTATGTCCTAATTTTTTGCATAATTGAAATCAGAGCCGAATTGAATGTCGCAAAAACAGTTTCTAAACTTTCGTCTGTATTCGTATTTTCGCTGCATAAAATTTCTAGCATTGAGCGAAGCATGTTGGAAATGTTGACTTGATCATTATCTGGCAGTTTAAGAAGTTCTTGAATAATGGAGTTGTCTAAATTTAAATAAATTGTCGCTTCTTTCTTATTCGTGTCTTGCGCCGTCGTTAGGCGAGCCAGGCTCAGAGCCGCCGTACTTATACGCTTATCAATTTCATCTGATTCAATACTATTTTTAACGATAGCGTCGAAATTTTCCATGACAAGAAGTGGGATATGTTCCGGTTCAAAAGAGGTAAAAGAGACAGCGTATTTTGGCGTTTCAAATAACGCCAAATACCGATCTTTCTCGGCTTTCTGGGTTAAGTCTCGAGGTTTGAGAATTGTGGATTGACTGCCTTCGGTTCCCAAGGTGTAAAGGGAAATACCATGCCAATCCTGATATTTTCGACAAAAATTAGTGGCACCATAAAGGAATCCTTTGACAAGAGGGTTTCCTCGCGCCCTAAACAGAACCTCTTCATGACCGGATTTGTTTGACGGTTTAATATATATTTTCCCATCACCGCGCTTTAGCAATTCAGGAACGGTCATATCCCCATCTGTTGTCGGGACTTTGAGTAATTTATTGCTGGCAAGAAAGAGAGCGTCATCGCTTATCGCGGCGCCAAGCAACGCTTGTCCATGTCGTGAAAGCACGCGCCTCCAGGTAGAAGGTTCTTCTTTGACGAGGGCTCCCAAAGAATTTGCCAGAAAATCTTTCAGATATTTTTGGACATCTTTGTAATAGGCGTTCTTTTGCAAAGTTTCACGGCTGGCCGTAGGTTTGAATTTTGAAGATTCAATTATTCCGCCGGTGAACCCTGCCCATCGCGGAAGAAGCTCCTTGTCGGAATTTGTAATGAACATATTGCGCGTAAAAACAGAAAGGTTTCGATTATCCGTACTGGCATAGGTACTACCGCCTTGAACCCACAATAGGCCATTCAATGCATGAGGGTTGTCTTTTGGGATTGGAAAGATTGCTATAGGTTCAAAACTGGTCTCAAAAAGCGTAGCGAATTCCACATTGAGTTTAGAGCGCCGGAGAGGCGAGACTTCCGTTTCAATTTGCCAAGGCGCTTGCAAATTATTTGTATTCTCAACATCCTCATCAATGAAGATGGGAGTGGTCAAGAGACAACAATATTTTTGGATCACTGACCGCAAGAAAAAACTATTCGTAAGGTTCTGATATTCTTTCTCCAACCATAAGGTCACAGTTGTTCCGCGCGAACGCGGATCTGCGGGAGAAATTGCGTAAGTCTTACCTTTGGAGCTTGTGAAGTTCCAAGCTTCGTGCGGGGTTTGGTAGGAACTGGTGCTAACCTGCACTTTAGACGCCACGATATAAGCGGTTAGAAACCCCAAGCCAAAATATCCAACGACGTCCTCCGTACCGGTTTCATGCCGCAATAGGCGGCTATAGCCAGACCCGATTGTTGCCAGAAATTGTTTGATCTCATCATAAGTTAGACCAGACCCATTATCCTCGATAATCAATTTATTCGCACTCGGATCACATCTGAGCCTAATTTTATAATCGCGCCCCTCGCTTGCTTCAATTCTATGTCGTTGACAGGCATCAGCGGCGTTTTGAATTAATTCTCTAATGGCGACGTCTGAGTCGGAATATAAGTTTTGACCCAACACCTCGAGTAATCCATCCAAATTTACGTCTGTATTTTGAATAGAAGTTAGGCTCATCATTGAGGTCTAGCTTCTCAAGACGTGCTTGCAAGCAAAATAGAGCCAGCTATCGACTATGCCCAATTGAATATTGCACGACGCAGAGCTTTTCATGACCTCCCGCGCGTTGACGCCAAGCAGGCAAAGCGTCATTAGGCCCACAAAGCCACATAATATGTCGAAAAATTAGGTCAGGATATCTTCAAATGACAGCCCAAAATACGGCCACACTTGTTCTACCCGAAGCTAACGCTGACATTATCAATTCTGTGGTGAATGCCATGAGCCTCTCCGAACCATATGTGACCCTTTCGAAAGACAAAGCTATTGAGTTTGCTTATGCAGGGACGTCGACCGCTCTGCAGCGAGGTCTGCGCTCGCTGAATATTTCTGCAGATTTTTGTGTTCAACCCACAAAGGACCGTAAAAAGTCACTTTTAATTTGCGACATGGATAGCACTCTCATCGGGCAGGAATGTATTGATGAGTTAGCAGATTTTGCAGGTGTCAAAGACCATGTAAGCGGCATCACAGAACGCGCCATGCGGGGTGAATTAGATTTTGAAGCAGCCCTAACGGAACGAGTTGCGTTATTGAGGGGTCTGAGCTTATCTGTTTTGGAAACCTGTTTTGAAGAGCGAATTCTCCTGAATACCGGTGCGAAGACTTTATGCCAAACCATGAAAGCCAATGGCGCGAAAACCGTTATCGTATCCGGTGGTTTTACCTTCTTTACGGAGCGTGTCGCGAAAGCCTGCGGATTTGAGGCCCATCACGCAAACACGCTCTTGGACGATGGAGCGAACCTTATCGGAGATGTCGGACGTCCGATATTGGGCCGCGAGGCAAAGCAGGAGACTTTGGAGGAATACAGCTCTGACCTAGGCGGACCCTCGTCAGCTATCGCCATTGGCGACGGCGCGAATGATTTGGCTATGATTCAGACCGCGGGGCTAGGCGTGGCTTACTACGCTAAACCTGCCGTCGCCGCGGCTGCACATTGCGCGATTAATCACACGGATTTGACAAGCGCACTTTATTTTCAAGGTTATACAGACCGCGATTTTGTGAGCGTTTAACCCGCAAAAGGTTCACTCTCATCAGCCAAAGGCTTGCGAGAGAAAACATTGTGAGCATCCCAAGTTGGCTTCTTACCCATTGCAAAGCTGAGTAACAGCGCCAACGCCACACCCGAGATCAGGGTAACGGCCATCATGTGGATATAGTGCAAATCAACATTTGGGTCGCCGAATGGGTTGGTTGACCACCCATAGAAAATGACTCCATAAACCACAGCAATCATCATCGCGGAAGCACTCACGTTTCGGAAGAGTAGGCCAACAATAAAAGCTGAAAGAATTGGCATGGAGAGCAACCCATAGAGACGTTGGACCAAATCAATAATTGAATTTTCAGGGTTGTTGAAAATTGGGATCATGGCAAAACCCAACAAAACCATAGCAATAGACACCCAAAGCGAGAGACGTTTTACGTTTGGATGTTTATTCACATAGGTTTCGTGAATATCCATAACCCAGAGTGCGGCTGAGGCATTTAGGATAGAGTTAAATGTCGTCAACACCGCCGCCGCAATCGCCGCCGCGAACGCGCCAGACAAGAACGTCGGTAGAATGTCTCCCACGAGGCGCCCATAGGTCGCGTCCCCAATATCCCCATATAATTTGAATGCGACTATTCCGGGTAGGACAATAATTGGGGGGATAATCAATAAGCGAATACCCGCCGCCGCCAAAATGCCCTTTTGTGCCTCTTTGACGCTCGGACTAGCCATAGCGCGCTGTGTTATGGTCTGGTTTGTTGACCAATAGAACATTTGAATAAAGATCATGCCCGTAAATAGAGTCGCAAACGGAATATCACTATCGGGTGCGCCGATAAGGGTCAGTCGCTCCCTTGGAACACCTGAAAAATCCCAACCAATTGAGTTCAGGGCAATAATCGTGACCGTGATTGCCAGCCCCAAAAGCAAAATTCCTGAGAATGTGTCCGAGACGGCCACGGCACGAAGACCGCCAAAAATAGCATAGGCAGAGCCAACAACAGCGAATATCGCGGCGATAATGTATAGACTGATGTCAAGTCCAAACAAATTCGCCATAAATAAGGACCCGCCATATAAAATCGCGGGTAAGAAAATAAATATATTTCCCAGCAGGAACAGAATGGAAATGAGCGCGCGGATATGTGGATTGTGGTATCGCTTTTCCAGAAGTTCTGTCGTCGTTGTGCAGTTATATTTGTAATAAACAGGTATAAAAATAAACGTCAGCATGATGAGCCCGAAGACTGCAGCGAGTTCCCACCAAGCCAAAAGCGCCATTTGAGCACCATTCATTCCGACAAGCTGGTCCGTAGATAGGTTCGTCAGGGTTATAGACCCCGCCACAAAATACCACTTCAGTCCGCCCCCCGCGAGGAAATAGTCTTTTTCCCCGCCAACGCCGTCTCCACGCGACCCACTGCCACGACACGCCCAATACGTTGCGAAAGCGATTAGAGCTGTCAGGCCAATAAAAACGGCGAACTGTGATATATTGAGGTTCATGGTTGGTCCCTATCAACGCCGCTTTGACGTTCTTTATGGCGTAAGCCTAATCAGTCATTTTTCGAAATACAAATACATGCGAGCTGAAGTCGCCATCCGGCATGTAGCGCACATATGGAGATTTTTCACCCGTGGCGACTTGCGGCATTGGCATCCCAGAATGCATAAGCATGTCCCCGCCGTAGGCCTCATTTTCAGCGTCGTCGAGTTGATAAATTGCGTTTGGATCCAAACCCACCAAACACGTGCGGCGGAACGGCAGATTTGGCGCAGATAAAATATGAAAATACGCCAAATAAACCGTTTTTTGATCTGCCGTCGTATACTGCCAAGCAATTTCGTTTCCGGTTTTTTTAACGCGATCAAACCGTCCGCCAATCATATCACCTGCGGTCGCTTTGGCAAATTTCATATGATCGATAATTTCGGACCGATGAGCATCTATCTCGGCTTCGGAAAGGGATACCCCTCGGGCCGCACAAAAAACGCCAGCATTAAACCGCGTATTAATTGACGAAATCCGACCATTTTGATGGTTCGGCGACGGACCAATATAAGCCGCCATCACATCTAGTGGGAAAAGATAGGATGCCCCGCCGATAATTTCGAGACGACCAATCGGGTCGCACATATCAGAAATCCAGCCTTGAGGCATGTAAGACAGCATTCCGAGATCAAATCGGTTGCCGCCCGACGCACAATTTTCAAACAAAACATTAGGGTGTTTTTCAACCAACCTATCCAGAAGTTTGTATAGCCCCAGGATATAACGATGGGAGGTTTCCCGTTGACGATTTCGGGGTAGGTTTGCACTCCCGACCTCGGTCATGTTTCGGTTCATATCCCACTTTACATAGTCAATATCACCGCAAGACAAAATTGTATCGATTTCGTTGAAAAGATAATCCTGCACTTCGGAACGGGATAAATCGAGGGTCAATTGATTTCGCCCCAATGAGGAAACGCGGCCGGGAACGTGGAGTATCCAATCGGGGTGATTTTCAAATAATTGACTACGAGGATTGACCATTTCCGGCTCAAACCAAATGCCGAATTTCAAACCTTTGGCTTTCACTTTTGCGGCCAAACTCGGAATTCCTGACGGGAAACGGGCCTTATCCGCACGCCAATCCCCTAAAGAACTCGTATCATCTTGTCGGCCTTCAAACCACCCGTCGTCCAAAACCAGCATATCAACATTGATGTCATTCGCTTTGTCCGCGAGTTCCAAAACTTTGTCTTCATCGACGTCAAAATAGGCAGCTTCCCATGTGTTGAGGTATGTTGGACGGACAACATCTCTGAAACGTTCCGGTGTAATTTTGTCTCGAATGAAATCATGCCAATGGTATGACAAACCCCTTAGACCTTCTCCAGAATAGGCGTGAAGCGCTTCGGGGGTCGAGAATCCTTTCCCGGGCTTTAAACGCCAATGAAAGTTGAACGGATTAATCCCGGCAAGAATTCGGACATCTTCGAACTCTCCTTTCTCAACATGGATTGCGAAGTTTCCAGAATATACAAGCGTCGATCCATAGCAACGGCCATAGGTCTCCGTTGCACCCTTCTGGACAACCGCCACATAAGGGTTATGCGCTGCACTCGAAGTCCCTCGGGCACTATCTGCAACGAAGCGCCCCTGAGGCACAGCTATGCGTTCTTCATTGAATTCCCGCGCCCATGTACCGTGAAAATGCTGAATTTCGTATTCACCTGCCGGCAAGTCCAGGGCTGATGAGAATGCATGTTGGAGCTGTATCTCTTGGTCGCTTAAATTTTTAAAACGCACCGAACGTGAAAGTACACCGTGGTTTTTCCAAATCGTGTAGGTCAACTCGACACGCAGCCGGTGTAGTTTGTCCTGCAACGTAATAATCAGAGTTTCTGAATCCCCGCCACGTGAAGACGGTAGATTTTTTATTTTGGGTTTGGATTGAACAATCCGGTGTTTGACATAGTGCAGAGAGAAAATGGTGTTCCCATCGGAATTACGACCGTGAACCGCCGGAAAGCGGTAATCTGAGGTTCCAAAACTTGGGTACTCCTGCGGCGTATCAGACAGTGAGTAATACTTGCCGCCCTGGAACGTTGACGCAACATGCCGCAATGTTCGCCGATGATGTTTGGCGACCTTTAACGGATCCGTTAAAGCGCCTCCGTAATGCAAATGCTCCAGAATACCTTCCGGCGATACCCGAAACACATAAGAAAAATGCGTGTTGGATAGCGCAAAGGTTAGGTCATCAGATACCGAAATGAGGGATGTCATTTGTCAGCCATAACTTTCAAAAACAAGGTAAGTCTAGCGGGAAGTCACCACAGGTCCAAAAAAGGGCGACCAGAGCCGCCCTAATTTATTCCATTGAAATCAAGCGTAAACGCTTAGAATTTGGCGCGGGCGCCAAGTGTAAAGCGGCTGCCTGTATCTTCATATGTTAGGAAACGATTCTTGAAGCGAGAGAAGTCACGTGTATCCTCATCCAACACATTGATGCCTTCCGCAAAGACTTGGAACATATCATTTACGTCATATGAGGCAGACATATCTAATTGACCATAAGCTTCGCGCTGACGTGGTTCACCTTGATCAGAGAAGGCTTCGACCAAAAACTCATCGCGATAATTATAGGTCACGCGGGCTTGAATTGGGCCTTTTTCATAAAAACCACTTAGATTGAAGGAGTGAGGAGACAGACCGTTATAATCGAGATCTTGGTTTGCAGATCCGTTCGCCCGATCAATAGAGCTGTCAACAAAAGTGTAATTCAAAGACGCGCCAAAGCCATTCTCAAAGGCTTTCTGCAGGGCCGCTTCGACGCCGACAATACTGCCGGTTTCGCCGTTACGTGTTCTTGTGTCGAGGAAGGTAACGGCTCGGGTGACATCATTCGCCGTCGGGTTGGACGCATTCCCCGCAGGGAAGACAACTTCCCCCGGCACAGGCAGGGTTTGGGCTTCCAAGAAGTTGTCGAAACTCTTGTAGAAACCTGTGACGCCAAAGAAGCTAAGTTCATCTAGATACCATTCAAATGACGCATCGAAGTTTGTTGACTCAAAAGCCTCGAGATTCGGGTTGCCGCCGGAAGATGTCGGTGCATTTGCACGACCGCCAAACGCATTTGCAACACCCAGAGACGTCAGGGTAGGTCGCGTGACAGTTTTGGACGCGGCAAAACGAACAACCTTATCATCGGCGACATCGAATTTAATATTCGCCGACGGCAAGAAGTTCACATATTCATTATCTACTGTAACTTCGGACGGGTTCGCAAATATTGCGATAAGTTGGGTATCACCATCTGATTCACGGAATTGCGTAACCGGTTGATCAACGCCGGAACTTGATGTTTCGGTATAATCTACACGGAAACCCAGATTTGCAGAGAAAGGAAGGGATCCCCATTGTTTATCCAACCAGGATGCATTGAAGAATGCAGATGTTACTGTCTCATCGACCGAGAAGCTGCCTGCTGGATTAAATTCCGGGTCATAAAACCCAAGGAACGAGTCAGTCGCATCCCGGCGGGCGCGGAGTTCCGCATCGGATAAGGCGCCGCGACCGGAGCGGTTAGGGTCTGAAATCGCCGCGTCTGAGTTGAGTTGTGCAAATGCATCTTCAAAGCTGGCTGTCAGGAAGTTTAGGGGAATGCCGTCGCGCCCATCAACCCCGCCGAGGAAACCATTCAAGTTCACCTCTGTAAGGATGCTGTCGTCAAAATCCGTTGCATAGCCACAATATGCACAAAAAATGCCGCCGCCCTGTGTCGGGGAGAAATTATCGAATAAATCTCTCGTCTTGGTCCGGTTCGTGTGCGCCGCCCCAACAGTTATAATTTCGTCGCCGGATATGGACGACCAATCGAACTTGCCTTTAATCTCGAACACATCGTCTTCAATCATTGTCCGAGCGACGTTCACAAAGTGAAGGCGTTGTATAGACGCATCTTGCGCCCCAACAATATTGGTGAGTGATGTGATTTCGGATCCGTTAGGAATTTCAATCAGAGGCGATACAGGAGCCAACGCGCCGAGAACCACGAATGGGTTGGTTCCGTCGCGCTCAGCTTTAGATCCCGACACATCAAAATTCGCAGTGACGCGGTCACTGATATCCCAATCCAAATTGGCACCTATTAAATAGGTTGATGCCTCGCGATTATCTGATGTCAGAACGTTATCATTCTGTGACGGGCCCGTTGTCAAACCTGGGTTGCGCGCCAAAAAGTCCAGCCCAGGACGGGAAAAAGAGGTTACCGTACCGTTTGCATCGACGACTGGATCAATGAAGGGCGGGCTAAAGAAGCCAGAGAATTGCTGATCAAAAGAGTCGACGGTAAACTCAGTATATAATCCATCGACCGTCAGCGTAATATCATCGCTTGGCGCGAACTGAACCGTTCCGTTGGCTGTGATACGCTGGCGATCTTGGACATCACGGCTGACGATTGCCTGCTGCTGAACTCGCGCATTCTCTGGAAGAAGCTCTACATTGTCATCGTCTGTAAGGCCAGTCGCTGCGGCCGTCCCTGCTCCGCCTGTATTAATAAACGGCGCTCCACCGCGTGCAGAGAAACCGTTAGTCAAAACACGATCGCGTTGCGCCTTTCGGTCAGAGTAAGATATACCGCCTGCAAAACCGATTGTGTCAGTTTCATTTGTCCAGGACCCAACAAGAGAGCCTTCTGGTGAAATTTCTTCACGCAATGTATCATAGGTTCCTGATACCGATGCCGCAAAGTTTGTTCCCGGACGATCAAGCGGTCGAGCCGTAACAATATTTACAAGCGCCCCAATCCCACCGGACTGGCGAGTCGGGTCCGAAGATTTGAATACTTCCGCACGCTGAATGATGTCGGAAGACAGCACGTCAAATGAAAACTCACGACCATCATTATCTGTGGCAATCGTCCGATTATTAATTGTAACGGCGTTAAATTCCGGCCCCAGACCGCGAACAGTAATAAACTGACCTTCGCCGCCTGACCGGTCAATGGCTACACCTGTGATACGCTGCAGGCTTTCTGCGATATTTGAGTCAGGGAATTTGCCAACATCTTCTGCTGAAATCGCATCAACTACCGACGTAGAGTCTCGCTTAATGTCCAAAGATTGCTGCAAAGAGCTGCGGATACCCGTCGCAATGACGACATCTTCGTCATTAGACTGCGCCATCGCCGGTAAGGACACCAACATGGCAAATGTGCCCGCCGTACAGGCCAGAAGAGATTGATTAAGTTTCATGATTTATTCCCTCTATGTTTGTTCACGCCTGACGTTCGCAGGTCTGTTACTTTGCCCCCTGCCGCGCGATATCTCGAGGGTCAACCCGTTCCCTTACGAATATAATGTTGTTTTTCGAACATGTGATATTTTTACATCATGACACCGCTGTCATTTCCGATTTCAATGAAATTTCCGCGATTTAGACGATTAAACGCTCTCCCAAGGCCTATTTCACTCAATTTCGAGCGACAGTCTTAAATTTGAGAGATGTTCCGGGATTTCAGGCGCTATCAGCAACAAAAGCGTCTATTGTATGAAATGAGTTCTATTTCCAACATCAAATAACCGGCGTCTAAAAATATTCGTCTTCGCCCACCCGATAGCGTTTGAGCGCAAGCGCTATCGAATCAGCCAATCGTTTCCAAATTATTTTTGATTAGTCGCCTCTAGGCCTGCGACGCGAATGTCCACACCCGCTCTCCCGCATACTTTGTCAAAGACTGACCCTAAAGGAGCATCTGTCACCAACATATCTACTTCTGAAAGATCACCCATACGGTTCATCGCCCGTCGACCAAATTTATGCTGATCCGCGACAAGAATAACCTTGCGAGAATTTCGAAGAACGGATTGAGCTGAACGTATTTCAGCTGGATCAAATTCCAATAACGACCCATCTTCATCAATCCCGCTGACCCCGAGAATCCCTATATCCATACGAAAACTATCAACAAATTCTGCAGCGCCCGCGCCCGTAACGCCCCCATCATGGTTCCTGACTTGGCCTCCCGCCAGCATGATTTGAAAGCTTTCATTCTGACTGAGATAACGAGCGACATTAATGTTATTTGTCACAATGTGTAAATTTTCGTGGCTTAACAACGCCTGAGCAATCGCTTCAGTTGTGGTTCCTGTATTCAAAAACAAGGAAGAACCGTTAGGAATAAGTGACGCCGTCATCTCGGCAATTTTTTGCTTAGCCTGAACCCCGCTACGCAATCGATCCGCATAAGGTAAGTTTTCCCCGCTTTTGACTTGCCCGGCCCCGCCGTGAAATCGGGTCAACAACCCCTCTCGACCTAGCTCATTCAAATCACGTCTAATCGTCTGCGGAGTCACGCCAAATTCTGCAACCATTGCTTCGGTCGCAACGAACCCATCCTGAGCCACCATGTTCAAAATCGCAGATTGTCTCTTGGATGGCTTGAACGCACTCATCGGATTCTCCTTAGATACACACTTAAAAACCTATATTTCATCATATTGATAGAGAAAACGGGCTAGTCACAACGAAAAACCAACGATAGGTAATGTTCGAATTAGAAAATGAATGACACGCGAACATGACTGACCGCCTTGATATACTCGGAGACGCGCCAGCTGGCAAACCAGTCCACCGCAGAACTTTCACGAAAGCGGATGGAAGGCCGCTTCGACTCTATGGTTATGCGCCGCACACAGAAGCGCCTATTCAAGAGGAGGACGGGGATGTCGCGAAAGGCGGAGAGCTCCGCTGGCATCCCTTACGTCAGGAATGGAATATTTACGCGCCTCACCGTCAAAATAGAACTTTCAAACCTTCCGCTGCGGACGATCCGCTAGCCCCGACCAAAATTGACGGGCCGGTCACGGAGGTCCCGTTTACCAACTTTGAACTTGCCGTTTTCGAAAACAAATTCACCAGCCTGCACAAGGAAGCTCCGCAGCCTCAGACTGTCGTTGGCGTAGAAAGCGCGGTCGCGAAAGGGCATTGCGACGTAGTGGTTTACACACCGGAACAAACCGGAAATTTATACACAGTCGGGCAAGCCAAGCGCCGCCTGCTTCTCAGCACGTGGAATGACCGATATGAAGATCTTTTCGCGCAAGGGAGTGAGTTCGTTCTTCCATTTGAAAGTCGGGGCGAAGCCGTTGGCGTGACCCTTCACCATCCGCATGGTCAAATTTACGCATTCCCTTACGTCCCGAAAGTGCAGCGCGATGCAGCGCAGGGCTTTCAAGACGGATATGACCTTGCGGCCCATATGAAATCCTGCCGACTCGATTACGGCGTGGCGGACGCCGGCGGCGTTGACGCCATTTGCCCACCTTATGCGCGTTTCCCTTATGAGACTTTCCTTGTTCCCCGCCGTCCGGTGAAAGGGCCGTGGGAATTTACGGAAGACGAGGCCGCCGGATTCGCGCATTTGCTGGGGGATATGACCCGCCGCTATGATACGCTCTTCGGGCAAGTGACGCCCTATATGTTGTCACTCCATGCCGCTCCAAAAGGTCTTGAATCCGGCTGGCAATTCCATGCGAAATTTTATCCTTTAATGCGCTCACCGGGGCGGATAAAATTCCTAGCGAGCGTCGAGCAATCAACCGGCGCATTCACCGTTGACGTGATGCCCGAACGCGCAGCGAAGGAGCTGCGGGCGCTATGATTGCAGAAGATTTCACTACGCTGTTTGGATTTCCGCCTGAAATTTCAGGCTTTACGCCGGGCCGCGTCAATCTGATTGGTGAGCATATTGATTACAATGGGGGCCGCGTCTTGCCGACCGCGCTCGACCTCGGTGTCACAGTTGCTTTGTCTCCCCGCGCGAATGGTCGAATCCGGATTGGCTCGGATAAATTTGACGGCATTGCAGAGCGCGGCATGAGCGATGCTGCAGCAGACCATTGGTCCGATTATATCACTGGCGCGCTGCAAATCGCATTTGCCGAAGGTTTCGGGCCGAACGGCGCGGATATCGCCGTCACAACGAACCTGCCCTTTGGCGCCGGGATTTCTTCCTCTGCTGCGGTTACAGTTTGCGTCTTGCGGGCGGCACGCGACCTCAGTAACGCCAACCAATCAGATACCGATTTAGCCGTCCTCGCACGACGGGTGGAAAATGAATATATCGGTATGCCGTGCGGCATAATGGACCAAATGGCGGTTGCGATTGCACGGCCCGGACAGGCCCTGTCACTCAACACTGAGACATTAAGTTTCGACCTTATCGACCTCCCCAAGACACATCATATGGCCGTCATTCATTCCGGGGTATTTCGGCAACTAAATGAGGGCCGGTATAAAATCCGCAAAGAGGAATGCGACCAAGTCAAAACCGCCGCCCAGCGGGAAGACATTTGCCAAATGTCCGATGCTGAGCTGCATCGCCTGAAATCCCTACCGAAGGACATCTTCCGAAGAGCCCGGCATTGCGTGACAGAACATCGCCGGACCGTGGCGGCGGCTGACGCCTTGCGCGAAAACCGGATGGCGGAGCTCGGCGCGCTGATGAATGCAAGCCATATCTCCATGCGGGATGATTTTGCGATGTCCGTTCCGAAGGTCGACGCCCTCGTCGCGGATGCCCAGGCGTTCGGTGCCGTGGGCGCGCGCCTGACGGGCGGCGGGTTTGGCGGCTGTATCGTGGCCTGCGTAGACCACACCAAATTGGACGCGTGGCGAGACAAATTACTGGCCGCGCATCCCGACGCGTTTTGGGTGGCATAGTCCTCCTCCATTTAATTCGGGCATTGCTTTGACTTTCAAAAGCCTGTTCAACGCAGTCATGACGACCGAGTCCAAAATCCTCATTACGGGCGCAACCTCCGGCCTCGGGCGGGAGATGGCGATACAGCTCGCCTCTCGCGGAGACGCAATATTAGCCAGCGGCCGCCGTGTTGAACGCTTAACCGAATTGCAAGCCCACGCCCAAATTACGGGCCATCCGCTGGACTTAAATTCCAACACCGCTATCGCGAAATTCTGCGCGGAAACCGGACCGCTATCCGGTGTTATTTTAAATGCAGGCATTACCTTTGCCGATCCCTTTATCTCCGGTGATTTCGAAACAGATAGCGCCCTGATCCAAACCAATGTGATAGCGAATATTCAACTCATTCGCTCTCTTCTTCCGACCCTCAAACACAATGAAGGGCGTATTCTTATCATTGCCAGTCTCGGCGGATTAACGCCCCTGCCCTATCAGTCGGTTTATGCCGGCACGAAAGCGTTCATGATTAATTTCGGCCTGTCCCTGCGCGAGGAACTAAAACACGAAAACATCAAAGTCAGCGTCTTTGCCCCCGGTGGGATTAAAACCGAAATGACGGATATCCCCGCGATGAAATCTCTCGAAAAAGACCTCGCGCCTGTAGAAAACATCGCCGCCGCCGCCATCAAAGCCTATGATAAAATGCCGGCCCTTTCCGTGCCCGGCGCGCAAAATAAACTTATCGCGGGCGTTTCAAAACTCGCCCCGCGCGGGTTCCTCGCCGCGCAAGCTGAAAAAATTTACCGCAAGGCCCGAGAGAATTAGCGCCTCATCTCTATTTCTTAAGGGCCGCAGCATGCCACGCAATGTGCTCAGCCATAAAGCTGGAGATGAAATAATAGGAATGGTCATATCCGGGCTGCATGCGCATCGTTAGTTTGATGCCCGCGTCTTTACAGGCAGCCTCCAGAGCCTCCGGTTTTAATTGCTCCGCCAAGAATTGATCTTCGGTCCCTTGGTCGACGAGTATCTGCGCTGTGCGCGCCCCATCTTCGATGAGGTTCACCGCATCATATTGCCGCCACGCCGCGCGGTCATCGCCCAAATATCCACCCAGTGCTTTTTGGCCCCAAGGCACAGCGGACGGATTGCAAATCGGGGAGAAGGCCGAAACGGATTTAAATGTGCGGGGATGACGGAGGCCAATGGTCAGCGCGCCGTGCCCGCCCATGGAATGCCCCATGATGCCTTGGCGGGACATATCAACAGGAAAATTTGCGGCGATTAAGTCGGGCAGCTCGCGTTCAATATAGGCCCGCATTTGATAGTGTTTCTCGAAAGGTTCTTCTATCGCATCGACATAAAATCCTGCGCCTTTACCGAAATCATAGCCGTCATCATCCGGGACCGTCTCCCCGCGGGGGGACGTGTCCGGCGCAACGAAGATAATATCATGTTGGGCACAGGCCGCGCGAAACTCGCCCTTCTCCGTGACATTGGCATGGGTGCAGGTCAGCCCCGAGAGATAAGTCAAAACCGGAAGAGGGCCTTTTTTCCCATGGGCACTGTCGGGCACAAAAACTGAAAATGTCATCGGCGTGCCCGTGGCCGCACTCTCATGGCGGTACACACCTTGCGTGCCGCCATAAGATTTATTGAGGGAGAGCGTTTCCATTATTTCCCCAGTCTATTTTTCTGTCGTGAAAGCGCAGATTTTATTACCGTCGGGATCACGCAAGTAGGCACCATATGGATTACCCGGCGCGCCCGCACGGTGGCCCGGCTTGCCTTCGCAAGTTCCGCCATTGGCACAGCCAGCTGCGTGAAACGCGTCTACATCGGCTGTGGTTGCCGCGGAGAACCCAATCGTGCCGCCATTGGCAAATGTGGCCGTTTGGCCGTCGCGCGGGTTTGCGACACCGAACATGCCGCCATTATGCATATAAAATAAACGCTCGCCCTGCGCCGCAGGCACGCCAAGCGCGCCCAAGGCCGAGTTATAAAATGCGGCGGCTTTTTCCATGTCATTCGCCCCAACCATGATGTGTGTGAACATTATTTTTCTCCTATCTTGCCTAGTTTTCTTGGTTCAGATTTCACTGAAATACAGCCACCAAATTCTGTTTGCTTTGGTCCACCTTCGAAAGCGCATCCTGTAGATTTCCACGTTGTTGTTATAGAGGATAGGTCAGTATGAAACCTCTGTTTCTTTGAAACTGCCTCATTCGCTTTTCGAATTTCTAACGGTGTGCCTTCGCATTGAATAAATTCATCAAAGACTTTTTCCAAATCCCAATAATGCGTTGCACGATAAAATGAATACATAGCTTCGTCATCCTCTGTCACCTCGCAAGATTCTTCGCAGTAAACACTCAGATCAGCGTAAAGGTTTGTGATAATTATATCGTCTTTGCTTTCATGAGACTTCCAAAAAATATGAGCTGTCTTAGCATTACCAGCTACAGCAACCCTATCGGCCCAAGTCGTTATTTGATTTGGGCAATCAATTTCTAAAATTGATGCTGGTTCTTCGTCTTTGGAAGATGAGCATGCAGACAACAAAATCGCAACAATTACGAATGACTTTCGAACTTTGCAATTCACCTAATACACCACCACGGACCGAATGCTTTTCCCGGCGTGCATCAAATCAAATGCCTCATTAATATCGTCCAGCTTCAACACATGGGTGATCATCGGATCGATTTCGATTTTTCCGTTCATATACCAGTCGACAATTTTGGGGACGTCTGTGCGGCCTTTGGCGCCGCCGAAGGCTGTGCCTTTCCAGACGCGGCCTGTGACGAGTTGGAAGGGGCGGGTCGCAATTTCTTTGCCCGCTTCGGCCACGCCGATGACGACGGAGACGCCCCAGCCGCGATGGCAGGCTTCCAATGCGTCGCGCATGACATCCGTATTGCCCGTGCAATCAAATGTGTAATCCGCACCGCCATCTGTGAGTTCAACAAGATGCGCGACAAGATCGCCGTCCACGTTTTTCGGATTGACGAAATGCGTCATGCCGAACCGTTCGCCCCAGTCCTTTTTATCGTTATTAATATCCACGCCGATAATTTTATCAGCGCCGACCATGCGGGCGGCTTGGAGGACATTTAGCCCAATCCCGCCAAGACCAAAGACAATGACATTTGCGCCGGGTTCGACCTTGGCCGTATTCGTCACTGCGCCAATGCCTGTCGTCACGCCGCAGCCAATATAGCAAGATTTGTCAAAGGGCGCGTCTTCCCG
>CALFWV010000176.1 GCA_937927825.1 uncultured Caulobacterales bacterium
ATCCGAACGTCTTGGTGGCCACATTTCAATCGGGCATGTGCGCTATTCCACAGCGGGACAAACAGTGCTGCGCAATGTGCAGCCCCTCTTTTCAGAGCTCCACACAGGCGGCTTTGCGCTGGCTCATAATGGTCACATTACGAATGCCTTTACACTGCGCGAACGGCTCGTAAAAAAGGGGGCGATTTTCCAATCTACCTCTGACACAGAGGTCGTTATTCATTTAATCGCGCGCGCGAAAGAAGGTGAATTTATTGACCGTCTCGTCTCAGCTATCCGTCAAGTTGATGGCGGCTATGCCTTTGTCGGCATGACGGAAAACATGTTAATTGGAGCACGTGACCGCAACGGTATTCGTCCGCTTCTAATCGGACGAATTGGCGACAGCTATGTGCTCGCCTCTGAAACCTGCGCCTTTGACATGATTGACGCTGAATTCATCCGACAAGTCGAGCCCGGCGAAGTTGTTGTCATCAACGAAGATGGCATTCGAAGCTTTACGGCGTTCCCGAATGCTAAATCCCGACCTTGTATTTTTGAGTTCGTGTATTTCGCCCGCCCCGACAGCGTCGTTGACGGCAAGTCCGTTTACGAAGTTCGCAAACGTATGGGTGAGCGTCTCGCGCAGGAAACACCGGCGGAAGTCGACGTTATTATTCCGGTCCCGGATAGCGGCGTCCCGGCCGCACTCGGTTTTTCTCAAGCCACTGGGATCCCTTTCGAACTCGGTATCATCCGAAACCACTATGTTGGGCGGACCTTCATCCAGCCGACACAACAAATCCGCGACATGGGTGTTAAACTGAAACATTCTGCCAATCGGGCCATGATAGAAGGCAAGCGCGTGTTACTCGTTGACGATTCCATCGTTCGTGGGACCACATCGACAAAAATAGTGCGGATGATTAAAGCTGCCGGAGCCAAAGAAGTTCATTTCCGTTCGGCCTCTCCGCCTATTAAATTCCCTGACCATTACGGCATTGATATGCCGTCCAAAGACAAGTTGATTGCTGCCAATTATTCGATTGAAGAAATGACATCAATGTTAGAGGTCGACAGCCTTGGATTCCTCTCTGTGGAAGGATTATATTGGGCCATGGGAGAAAAGTTCCGAGAGGAAGATGAGCCGCAATATACGGATCATTGTTTCACCGGTGCCTATCCGACCCCCCTCATCGACCGGGACCGCAAACTCCTTGGCCGCAATCAACTCTCTTTCCTCGTGGAAGTGGCTTAGACCTCATGATGGATCATTCAGGCCGCATCGTCCTCGTCACCGGGGCATCCCGCGGAATTGGCTATAGCGCAGCAAAGCACCTCGCCGCGGCCGGAGCGCACGTCGTTGCGGTTGCCCGCACACAGGGCGGATTGGAAGATTTAGATGACGACATAAAAGCGGCGGGCGGACACTGCACCTTGGTCCCGATGGATTTGAAAGACGGCGACTCGATTGACCGCCTTGGAAAAGCCCTCAATGACCGGTTCCAAAAACTGGACGGCCTTCTGATGAACGCCGGGCAACTTGGGGACATCACCCCTATGCCCCATATAAAGCCTATGGATTGGGACAGCGTCATTTCCGTCAACCTCACCGCAAATTATCGCTTGATACGCGCACTCGATCCACTGCTCAGAGCGTCGGATGCGGGCCGTGTTGTTGCCGTCACCAGTTCCGTCGCACAAAGCCACCGCGCCTATTGGGGCGCTTATGCGGTCTCCAAAGCCGGACTGGAAGCGATGGCAAATATCTACGCACAAGAAACCGAAATCACCAAGGTGCGCGTAAATATTTATGACCCCGGCGGAACTCGCACCGCGATGCGCGCAAAAGCTGTGCCCGGTGAAGATGCCAGTGTCTTGCCCGACCCGGCGGATCATTGGCCAAATCTATCGAAATTATTGAGCGCAGAGTTTACAGACACCGGAAATTTGCTGAAGTTCAGCGGCTAGTCTGTATCCTTGCGCGGGTGTTTTTTGACCCGTCCGACGTTTTCTCGGCCCTTTTTCACGCGTCCCAAACGCTCCTTACCTTGGATGCGTTTATCGGTGTCGTAAGGGTTGCTGTCAGCTTTAACAAAAAGTCGGATTGGAATACCCCAAAGGTCAAAATCTTCGCGCAACCCGTTGATAAGATAACGCCGATAAGTCTCTGGCAATTTGTCAGCGCGAGAGCATTTCAACACGAAAGTCGGTGGCCGGGTTTTGGTTTGACTAATATATTTTGGTTTGATTCGGCGGCCATTGACGGCAGGCGGCGGATGACGCGCAACTTTTTCCATCAACCAATCATTGAGTTCAGATGTTTTGACCTTCACGGACCAATCAATTTGGACACGTTCAATCGCAGGCAAGAGACGGTCGACCGACTTCCCGGTCAGGCCGGAAAACATCACAACCGGGATACCTTTGACCTGTGGCAAAAGTCGCGCCGCCGTTTCACGCAGCGCTTTGGACATTTCCGATTTGTTCGGGACCAAATCCCACTTCGTGACCCCAATTACCATCGCACGGCCTTCTCGCTCACAGAGGGATGCAATTTGCAAATCCTGTTTATCAAAGGGAGAGGTCGCATCCATAAGAAGAACAACGACTTGTGCGAACTTGATGGCGCGCAATGAATCTTGAACACTCATAACTTCAAGTGTGTCTTGCACCTTTGCCTTTTTCCGCATCCCGGCTGTATCATGGAACTGAACGCGGCGCCCCTGCCAGACATAATCGATTGTAATGGAGTCTCTGGTCACGCCCGCTTCTGGTCCCGTAAGAAGACGGTCTTGACCAATAAGCGTATTAATCAGAGTAGATTTGCCTGCATTCGGACGCCCCACAATCGCAATACGTACGGGTGCTTCGGTTGTGTCGAGGGGCTCGGGGTCAATTTCAAGTTTGACCTCGCGCAAGGCCAATTCCACCGCATCATCTAAATCGACAATTCCGATATTATGCTCCGCAGCGACCTCGACCGGATCACCCATGCCGAGAGAATATCCTTCGGTTACGCCCGTGTCGGCGGCGCTGCTTTCACATTTATTCGCGACAAGAACGATTGGCTTTCCTTGCTTGCGAACAAAATCTGCGAAAATACGGTCAAGTGGCGTCACGCCTTCTCGCGCGTCATAGACAAACAACAATACATCGGCACCTATAACGGCCTCTTCCGTCTGGGTCCGCATTCGGGCTTCGAGTTTATCGCCCGTCGCATTTTCGAAACCAGCTGTATCGAGCAAAGTCATGTCATGGCCGCGCAGGCGCGATTTGGTTTCCCGAACATCGCGCGTCACACCGGGCATATCATTTACGATGGCAAGTTTTTTCCCGGCCATCCGATTAAACAAGGTGGATTTCCCTACATTTGGTCGTCCAATGACAGCTATGCGGGCGGGCCGAGTCTCTTCGACCTCAAGCTCGTCATCTTCCTCATAGCGCCGCTTGCGGGCCATACGCCTATTTAAACGCGACGAGTTTGGCTTCGTCGGTCAGTATATAAACAGTTTCATTGGCTATCACCGGAGGTACAAAAATGCCGGAGTTGAGCTTCATTTCTTTCACAACAGACCCCGACCGCGGGTCAAGCGCCATCACATCCCCTTGGGAGCTCGCCACGATCAGCCGGTTCCCGGCCAATATCGGACCAGTCCATACGGTCCGCTCTTTTCGTTTCTTTTCGTTTCTATAATTCTCTAACTGCTGAATCCAAAGCACTGTCCCGTCCAATTTCGACAGGGCTGCAATTTGTCCTGTTGTTGTCGCGGTAAAGACGACGTCGCCTACAATCAGCGGAATAGACAAAGATCCTGCGGGTTGCGTCCACACACGTTGACCAGTTCGCAAATCAAATGCGGTCATAACGCCGCTCTGTGCTGTTGCGATGACATATCCATCCGCGACAGCGGGACCGCCCGCAATATCGTTCAAAGAGGCCAGAGGCGTCAAACGCGCCGTTGACGACAGCGAATCCTGCCAAAGGACACCACCGTTTTGAACCCGCAAGGCAATTAATTCACCGGAAGAAAACGGCGCGATGACAACATCATCAATGACCGCAGGCGCGGGAGACGTTAGCATAGATGCCGTCTCAATGATGCCTTGGTAAGACCAAAGCACGTCACCCGTATTTGAGTTTAACGCGAAAAGCTCGTTGTCGTCGGAAATAACAAAAACGCGGCCATTATCTACCGTCGGAACAGAGTTCAGCGGGACGCGTGTTTGCCGCGCCCAGATCAGTTCGCCCGTTTGCGCATCCAACGCGACCATTTTGCCTAAGCCGGAGGCCACATAGACAATGCCATTCGCGAAGGCGATTCCGCCGCCAACGCCTTCTTTGTCGCTACCGTCGCCGTCCGTAAAGGTAAGCGGATCCCTAATACGGTCAAGAAAGCTCGTCTTGCCCACGCGAGTTGACTCACGTTGCACAGCTTCGACTTTGAAGGACCAAAGCGCATCCCCCGTGACCTCATTAAAGGCTGAAACTTTATATGCAGCATCGACGGTAAAAATGGTTCCACCCGCAATGACGGGCGGCGCGATAATGCGTCCCTTACGGCCCGACCCTTCGCCGATATCAACGGACCACGCACGATCCAATGGCCCGGACGCCCCAGTGTGCTGGACAACATGCTGCACGTTGCCGCCCGTTTGTGGCCAGTCCGTGTTCACATATGGATCAGGCAAAATAATTTGGTCCGGCGTGACAGGCGCCGCAACGGTTAAGGATTCGGATAGCTCCAGAATAGAAATTCGCTGATCCTCGCCAGCAACCTCGCCCTGCTCGGCGCGAATTTCGGATTCGGTTTTATCGAATGGATTGATTGCGTCCAGGGTCGAACAGGCGGACAGCAGTCCCGCACCGAGAGCCGTCAGAAAGAGGGAATTAGTCTTCATTGGTCGCATCTTCCTGCGTTGCAATAGCGGGTTCCGTCACGGGTTTGGGCGCAGTTAAGGCTGCCTTTGTACCCATCAGTGCCATGGATTGCTCGGCCCGTTGTTTCACAGATGCTGGCACACCGGGAATAGAGGTTAAATAAGCGAATTGCTCTCGGGCCGACGGCTTGTCACCCGACTCGAAGTAAGCATATCCCAGCAGCTCACGCGCCAGAAACTCATAGGGCGCTTCAGTTTCCGTCAACGGCCCCACACGGCTAATCACATCAGCATAGGCACCTTGGTCAGCAAGCAAATAGGCTGCCTTCAATTGTGCCAATTGTTTGTGCCGCGCGGCCGAGAATTTCTCAGCGGCCTGATCGAAAAACTTTACCGCCCCAATGATATCGCCTTGTTCTTTGCGGATAGCGGCTGCTCGCATCAGCGATAATCCCGCGTATCCGTCAGGTCCGGTTGCACCGAGATCGACGAATGCTGCTACGGCCTCATCCGGACGCCCGTCATCCAATTTCTTGTCCGCCGCGGTGTAAATTGAGGAAACGGCTTGAGCCTTTTTGTCATCGGCATATTTGCGATATTCAATATATCCTGTACCTGCAACGATCAGGAATAAAACAACCCCAATTGCGGGCCCATATTTTTTGAGAAGTCGGTTATAGTCATCCTTGCGGAGCTCTTCTTCCACTTCGTTGATAAAATCGACCACGTTTCGGACCTTGAATCAGGGGTGCATGTTGCACCGTAAAATATGGGGTGAACCTACCCCCGCGTAAGGGGCGATACAACAGCTAACGGCATTACGGATGGGTCAGGAAGCGTCTGTCTTGAAATGGTAAAGATTGGCCTCTCCCGGGAAGCTGCGCGCTTTCACCTCGGCCGCATATTGCAGGACCGCCTCACGCGTGGCCTCCAGCTGGTTACCATATTTTTTGACAAATTTCGGCACGCGTGCAAACTGCCCCAACATGTCCGGTGTCACGAGTATTTGGCCATCGCATTTCGCAGAAGCTCCAATTCCGATGGTCGGAATATCTACGGCTTCGGTGACAAGGTCAGCCAATTCTTCCGAGACTCCCTCAACCACAACAGCAAAACTGCCGGCCCTTGCGGCGGCAATCGCATTGGCGACTATTTCGTCCGCAATCGCGGCGGTGCGACCGCGCGCTTTGAACCCTCCCAAAACATGCATGCTCTGCGGACGCAGCCCAACGTGGCTCATCACCGGAATTCCGCGTGTCACGAGGTATTCAATCGTATCAGCCGCATAAATCCCGCTCTCAATCTTTACAGCCTGACAACCGGTTTCCATCATGACGCGAGAGGCCGAACCAAACGCTTGCTCTTTGCTGGCTTCATATGAACCAAAGGGTAAGTCCACAACGACCATGGCGGTTTTAGAGCCCCGCATCACCGCTTTGCCGTGCAAAATCATCATCTCCAAAGTCACGCCTACAGTCGATGGTAGACCATGAACAACCATTCCCAAAGAGTCGCCAACCAAAATCAAATCTACGTGGTCATCAATGATTTCAGCCGTCGGGGCGTCATACGCCGTCAGGCAAACAACGGGTTCATTGCCTTTGCGCGCCGTAATCTGCGGGGCCGTAATTCGGCGAGCCCGTTTGACGGGGCGGGAATGGGGTTTGTTTTGGGGCTGTGCTGACATTCCAGCCCTTTAGGGCAAAGTCCTAGAGGTCCGCAAGCTGTCCAACAGGGAAATCGAAAACAGGATTCGCACCCGCACGAATGAACTCCAGCTGAGCGCCCGCTCGAGGCATCACGGACAAGGCATGATATCGCGCCAAGCTCGCCATGGGTTTTGCGTGATCGTCACCAGCGCGTAAACCGTTTGCAACCGACTTCATCAGGAGCGCACCAGACAAAACACTCGCACACAGCGTAAGATAAGGCGTTGCAACAGACAGCGCATCATCGTCCTTCGCATTCAATAAGATATCTGTCGCGGTGGCGAGGGTCACGATGCCTGTATCCAGTGCCCGTACACATACCGTCAAATCGGATTCGCCGATGCCTGAGGCACTTTCCGTCAAAATCTTGATGTCTTTCAAATCAGCAATAAGCTTTCGCATCTCCTCACCGCCATCCCGGCGAAGCTTACGCCCGACCAAGTCCATGGCTTGGATACCATTCGTCCCCTCATAAATTGGCGCAATTCGCGAGTCGCGCAAGTGCTGCGCCGCGCCCGTTTCTTCGACATACCCCATGCCGCCATGAACTTGGACACCGATTGAGGCGACATCGACACCTAAATCGGAGCCGTAAGACTTCGTGATGGGCGTCAGTAGCCCTGCCCGACCATGATCGCCCAAGTCGTCGGCAGCCGCCGTTGCCATAGCGATTGCACGCGCCCCCATAAGGCGGGCCTTCATGTCGATCAACATCCGCCGGACATCTGGATGATGCACGATAGGGGCTCCCGGCTCTTCACCCGGAGGCGTGCCCTGAACGCGGTCATGCGCATATTGCAGCGCGGCCTGATAGGCTCGCTCTCCAATTGCCACACCTTGAACTCCCACGAATAAGCGGGCCTCATTCATCATCGTAAACATGCAGGCGAGGCCTCGGTTGATTTCTCCAACTAGCCAGCCTTTCGCACCATTAAACTCCATCACGCAGGTCGGGCTGCCGTGAATGCCAAGCTTATGCTCTAGCCCAATTGGATAGAAATCATTGCGCTCGCCCAAGCTTCCATCCTTATTGACGAAATTTTTAGGGCAGAGGAAGAGGCTGATGCCGCGTGATCCAGCCGGGCTATCCGGAAGACGGGCAAGGACCAGATGGATAATATTATCGGCACAATCGTGGTCCCCCCATGTAATATAGATTTTTTGACCGGTAATTGAATATGTCCCGTCGCCATTATCGACGGCTTTTGTCCGCACCGGACCGAGGTCTGATCCAGCTTGCGGTTCGGTCAGGCACATTGCCCCCGTCCACTCGCCTGTGACCATTTTAGGGATATAAACGCTCTTCAATGCCTCGGACGCATGGGCCTCAATCGCTTTCGTTGCGGAACTTGTCAGCATTGGGCACAACCCCAGGGCCATATTGGCGCTGTAAATCATTTCATTCGTTGCAACAGAGACCACAGTAGGCAGGCCCATACCGCCAATCTCTGAGCTCATAGCCAAGCTTTGCCAACCCGATTCGACAAAAGACTGATACGCGTCTTTAAACCCGGGTGACGCAGTCACGTCTTTTCCATCCAGAGACGCGGGAGTTTGGTCTCCGGCCCAGTTTGTCGGCGCGACGACATCTCGCGCGAAGACGGCGGCCCCATTGAGCACGTCCCCTATTAACTCATCATTGGTATCTTCAAATTTTGGCAAAGCCGTGATTTTGTCCATATCCACACCATGTCGGAGAAGGAATTGCATAGCATTTACGGGAGCTTGGAACGTCATTTGAACCTCTAGAAATTTCACAGATGGGTATGGCATGAAGTCCCGATAGATTTAAGGGTCAAATCGCCGCGTGATGTGATGTTTTATCACATAGCATTTGCGTGTTTCGCGTCAGAGGCACCTTGCAGAATCCTTAGCCATGATCCAAAGACTGTGGATGAAAATCATACCCCCAATTATCACGGTCGCCCTGTTTCTATCAGCCTGCGGAGCGTCTGGAACCCCAGACGGGTCGGTGCCCCCCCTTGCCGCACCAGCCAAACCTGTTGTTGAGTTGACCCCCGTTCAACGCGGCGCAAAAGTTTATGCGAAATGCCGCGCTTGTCATACACTTGAACAAGACGGCCGAAACAAGGTCGGACCAAACCTCTGGGGCGTCTATGGCTCGCAGGCCGGATCCAAAGAGGGCTTCGCCTATTCGAAAGCGATGAAAGCGTCAGGCATCATATGGGATGAAGCCACGATGGACGCATATCTAAAACGCCCGTCATCTTATATGCCGGGTAACAGAATGACCTTCATTGGATTGAAAAAACAAGAGGACCGTGATGCGGTTCAAGCCTTTATACGAGAGAAAACGACGCCTTAATATTCTGTCCATAAACCAATGAAAAGACTACGTTCTTTGACAATATTTTGTCCGAACAATGTCTGTCCTGCTCCAATCTGAATATACCGCCCGGGCTTATATTGCCGCGCGAGGGAAAGCGTAGAGATGAGCTGCGTTTGCTCGGCAACATCAAATCCGTCAACTTTATCATCATCCGAAAAATTGAGGTAGGACTGGGCCATGAAAAGCCAGCGATGGGTTGGTTTGAACCCCAACGTCAGCGCCCCCTGAACGCCGTCCAACCCCCCAAAGCGTTCGGTTCGCGCTGCCAATTGCGCGTCGTAAAAAACGTCCCCCAGTAACGTCTCCCGGCTTTGGCCTATCAGGCCGCGCACCTCATATTGATCACCGCCTCGCAATACATCAACCGCTCGATTATCCAGTCGGCTATCAATAATGTAGCTTGCCCGCAGCGCAACCGACAATCCCTCCCTTGCGCGCAGTTTAAATTGTAAGCCCAGCTCTGTGTCATCCAACCCATCAAAGTCGAAACGCGAGTCATCATCCCGAAAATTCAACGTTTGAAACCCGCCATTTCCAACGAGGGTCAGCCAATCCGTAAGGCCGTGCTCCAAATAAAGCCGAGTTTCAGTTTTCGTGAACCCGCGCAGGGGAACGGCCTTGTAGTCATCGTTAAAAATTTGTCCCGCGTGGCTCCAATATGACGTGGAGATGATTTGCCCTTCTCCACCCTTCTGGTTCCAGGCACCCGCCCGGGCTTGGACGCTGAACGACAAAGCCCAACCCAACACAATCAAAAGCCGTAAAGAAGCCCCGTACACAAATGAAGATTAGGCTTTGCTCTGCCCTCCAGTCAAATATAAAGCGCTAACATGGTACACCGAACCTATGAGAAATTGGCCTTCGTCTCTTCGAACAGGCCGAGCGCCAAGGATGCATTGAGCGAGCTCGTCTCAATTTATGGGAATGTGGACGCGGCGAACGCAGATGCGATCATTCCATTAGGTGGCGACGGCTTTATGCTTGAGACGTTTAGGCGCTATCTTCCGCTCGTAACCAAGGGTTTGCCAGTTTACGGCATGAATAAGGGTACAGTCGGCTTCTTGATGAACAAGTATAATCCGGAGAACCTAAATGAACGCCTGGCGAATGCCACCATCACCCCCGTTCACCCCCTATCAATGAAAGCGGAAGCGGCCGACGGGACCTTCAAAGACATTGCCTTTAACGAAGTCTCCGTTTTCCGACAGTCACAACAGGCCGCCCACATCCAACTCAGCGTTGACGGTCAGGTTCGATTAGAGAAATTAGTGGCGGATGGCGTGATGCTTTCCACACCAGTTGGGTCGACAGCGTATAATCTTTCCGCACATGGGCCCGTAATCCCTCTGGGTGCAGATATTCTTGCCTTAACGCCGATTAGCGCCTTCCGACCGCGTCGATGGCGCGGCGCCCTTTTGTCGGGGCACGCTAAAGTTCGTTTCGACGTCCTAGACCCGGAAAAACGTCCCGTGTCTGCCTCTGCCGATAATTCTGAAATTCAAAATTTAATATCAATTGAAATTGAACAAGATGAGGACACGACGTTAACAATGCTATTCGATGAGGACCATGGATTGGCAGAGAAAATTCTGCAGGAGCAGTTCGCGACTTAGTCAGTCATCGCAAGTTCGGACAAGGTTCTTATTCGACCCGTTTGTCCAAATGCTATCCGAACACCGCGAAACGCCAGTCAAGCCTTTACGCAACGCGCCTTAACCCGGCGTGACCATCTAAAATATCTAGCAAATCAGTGCTGATGTCTTCGGGCAAATCCAAATCCATACTCACCAGACGCTCCGCCACGGTAATTTGGAATTTTGCGTGCGTCAAAGCTCGGTTTTCCCGCTCAACGGAGAGGTAGACTTCAACACATGCCACCAATAAGTCGATTTGAGACGTCGTAAATCGCGCCCGCAAAGCAAGGGCTTTCAGCCCCAAGCCAGAAGAGGCGAAAACCATCAGACGTGTTTTCGCCACCGTTTGGCCTGCTAAAATGGATAAACCCATCACGGTAAAACGTAAATCACCGCGTCCTGCACAGCGTAGAATAAGGCGGGGGGTTAACTTACCGGATTTATCCAGAGCCCGCGCATAGTCCCGCAGCCTATCCTCCGGCCAAGCCTCGCCAATGACGTAGCTCTGGGCGCGCTCTCGGGTATCTCTGGATATTTGTAATGCACGGCTGTCGGATAACCCTGGAAAAGTCTTTAAATTGGCGCCAATTTTCTCCGCACTATGCTCAATCAGCTTAGCCACAACAGATGGCGGCATATCATGCCTGGACAAAGCGGCGTCCCGGATTAGGTCATCATCTGCATGTAATTCTGCAATCATTTCGGCAGTTTCTACAGAAATTAACGCGCCGTCATTGGCCGCCAAACGCGCCGTCGCAGCGCCGTCACCATAGCTCACAATAGCATGTGAAATATGTAGGCTTATTGTCTTGCGCTGTGCGATGGCTCGGATTTTGTCCGCCGCGCCCGACCGCAGAACCGTCGCCAAATCCTGCTCTGTCAAGACGGGGGATGATGCCAATATTGGCACCGCAATAGAATCAATATCTTCGATTAACGCACGCGCAATGCGGCGGGGTAGGTTCGGCGAATTTTTCAAGGTCACCGACAAAGCCCGCCTCACAAGAGCTGAAACATCTGTGCAAATTCGGTTCATTAGCTTTGTCGCGAATGCACGTTCGGCCTCACTCATTTTTACGTCACGCAAATCACGCCCCAATTTTTGGACGGCGTTAGCCCTCGCTTCCGCTGTCGTTCCCTGAAGCGCTTGACGGATTGTCGCCTTTCCAAGACGATTGACGAAACCAGTTATCGAAGTCATTGAAACCCACCCTTAATCCCAACACTTTAAACAAGGTTGCGTTAACCATGCGTTAGCGATGAGCTAAACTTCGTCGTAAATGGGAAGATGGTACCGCCTCTTGGTCTCGAACCAAGGACCTCTGGTTCCACAAACCAGCGCTCTAACCAACTGAGCTAAGGCGGCATCCGTATCGGTGCGCCCGATTAGGGCAGACGGGAAAAAGGTGCAAGCCCTTTCCCGCCTTCAATCTGTATTTGGTTCACTTAAAAACTGAACCCTTATGTCCGGATGTTTTTGAAACCTTGAGATCCCATTTTCTCCTGACGCGCGATATAGGCGGCCAGAACCCGAGCCCGGTCACCCGGGGCAGGATGTGTCGACAGGATTGTCGGTTGACGCGAGGTTGAATTCGCAGCCATCTTCTCCCAAAGCTTCACAGATTGATAAGGATCATATCCGGCGTGGTACATATAGTTTGCGCCAAGTAGGTCTGATTCTGTCTCGTGTTGACGGGAATATGGCAAGGTTACGCCCAACAACGCGCCTAAGCCGAGCGCCTGTTGCAGCATTTGCGTTCGCTGATTAGCCTGACGTAAGCAGGCATTTCTTTGGTTTTCAGGGACCTTATTACATTTTTTAGAAAGCTGAGACCCGCCAAGAATGGTCCCGCCTACCACTGCCACCTGCGTTGCCATTTGCATAGACATGCGTGACCGTGCGTGAGCACCGGCAACGTGACCGACCTCATGCCCCATAATACCTGCAATCGCGTCATCAGATTCGGCAAAGTCCATCATCCCTTTGTAGAAACCAACCCGGTTGCCAGGGAGCACGAAGGCATTTTTCGTGTCCGTGTCAAAGACTTGATAGTCCCACGTTTCCTTCGCAAATGGAGAAACTCGAGAAATACGGCTACCAATGTTACGCAAGCGCGACGTGTAACGCGGATCTCTGGATGTCGGGATTTTTTCCTTCATCTGTGTCCAGCTGGCTTCCGCCGCACCGGACAAATCCTTTGGCGCGAAAGCTAAAAATTGCTTACTGCCTGTGTAAGGGTTCGTGGTACAGCCCGAGACAGACGCCCCCGCAACGATAGCCCCGCCAGCGGCAAGACCCTGTAGGAGTTTTCGTCGCGGCATAAATTCTTCATGCGGCGCAGCCTCTCCATGGGAATGGTTTTCGTGGGTACACATAGCAGTCTCCGTTCACTCTATCTCGCGCAATCAAGACCGAAATCTCTATCTCAAAGTGAGATTGCGCGAGTCTATACCCCTATTAACACCCATTTTTGAGAAATGTTCAAATAAAAATGGAGCAATGTAAGAAAGCCGTTTACGCTATATTCATGTTAAAACGTTTCCTTATCGGCTTTGCTGTCCTTGTTGCCCTCCTGATTGGAGCAGTTATAGTTCTGCCCGGGCTGATCCCTACAGACACCTACAGGTCCAAGCTAGAGGCGGATTTAAGCCGTCTTTTGGCGCGCGATGTTACCATAACCGGAGACATCAAAATTTCGACCATTCCGATTCTCGAAATTCAAACAGGCGCGATCAGTCTCGCGAACCCGGAAGGGTTTTCGAAACCACAGTTTATCGACGTCGGTGCCATGTCCGCCAAAGTAAAGCTGCTGCCATTGCTAAGTAAACGCGTCGAAATCTCCCGTGTGACACTGGAGGCGCCCTCTATACATCTGGAGAAACAAACGAATGGACGCGTCAATTGGACAGGAAATCAAACCAAAGCGACGACTGAAACAGGGCCATTCAAACGAGACGGACGTTTCACAGCCTACGACCCTGCGCTCGCTTTACTTCGGATTGAGAGCGGCACGGTGCGATATATTGATGCTATTCGAGCGCAGGACGTCAAAGTTGAAAAGATCAATCTCGACTTACGCGCACCGGGTTTAAATCAACCCCTGCGTTTGAATGGAGCGTTCGTCTTTGACGGATTGGACGCGTCCATAGCGACGCAGATTGAGTCGCCTCTAAATTTTTTAAAGGGATTAGAAACGGGTTTTTCGGGTGAAATCAAAACATCGGAAGGAGATGCCGATTTTTCTGGCCGCTTCATAGCGAGTGAAGATATTGCCCTAACGGCAGACTTCGATGCCACCACGTCAACGCCGAATGATTTAGCCTCGCGTTTGCCTTTACCCGCCGATTTAACACTACCTTCCTTTTCAAAGATATCTGCTAAAGGCACTGTCGTTGCTGACCCAACATTCACACAATTTTCAGCCATAGAATTTACAGCCGCAGGAGCCGGCTTAGAAGCCTCCTATAGGGGCACCCTTGACCTCGCGGAGAACGCGAAAGGTGCTGGACAATATACTGCCGTGCTGGGCGACATGTCTATAATTGAGCCTTACTTAGAAGGCCCGATGCAAGTTTTGACTTTATTGAAATCTGTCACTTCCAGCGGAGACGTCGAATGGATCGACGGAAAACTCTCGCTTAAAAACATGAACTTTGGACTGTTAGGGTCTGATATAAAAACAAATTTTCAAGGCAACGCTGATTTCAACGAGACCTTTTCCTTAAATGGTACATTTGATGGCGAGGCAGCGAACATTGCCGAATTAGTCAATAAAGCAGGCCATTCTTTGCCTGATGCAGCTGCACTCAATCGACTGACAGCGGCGGGCCGGATCGCCTTCGCAGACGGTACGGCCATCATTTCCAACCTCGCTGCAGAAGCTTCCGACGGATTAATCAACGGCAATTTTTCCGGAGAGCTCATATTTGGTGAGACCCTGAATTTGAACGGACGTTTCACTGGAGAAATTCCGGATTTGGCTGAATTGGATGTCGCACTTTCCCGCGACATACCCTATTTCGACGTGGCCAAACAGATCACATTGTCGAGTGATATTCAGTCTCAATCAGGCAATTACGTCTTGTCCAATTTAACGGCAAACCTACGAGACGGTCTCTTGAACGGAGACTTCAATGGTCAACTCACCCTTGGTCAATTCCCCGATATTTCGGGTACCCTGACGCTCTCAGCCGAGAGCCTGCGACGCATTGCAACGTCACAAAACGTGGCGCTGCCAAAGTCGACCGATGTGGGAAATATTTTTGAAAATTTCTCCCTCTCGGGCAAAGTCACCGGAACACCGGAAACCATGACGTTTGAAAACGGCGTTATAAATCTGGATAATCTTTCAGGTCGCGGGGATTTTATTCTATCAATGGAAGGGCCTAAACCGAAATTAGTCGGGGCCCTCGCGCTGAACGATTTGGATTTACGGGCCTATATGGCGGCATGGTCAGCGCAAAACCCGACAGGAGCCATTTTACCTTGGTCAAATGATCCAATCGCAATTTCAGGGTTAGAGGCCTTAGACGCCGAAATTGACATGACGACACCGGCAATCTTCATGGATAGATTAGAATTGGGCGAGTCCGTAAGCACGGTGAGTTTGCAAAATGGCACCCTCACAGCGGATCTAGGGAAAACAGAACTCTATGGCGGAGATGCGGCTGGCACATTCTCAATCAGGTCACTGAATGGCTTGCCGACGGTCTCAGTTGACGCAAAAATAAGATCGGTAAACGCTCTGAGTTTTTTTATGGCCTCGGGAGGGTTTGAAAAAATTACCGGCAATTCGGACATTGCCGTGTCTTTTACCGGCAGCGGACAAAGCCAAGCAGCCATTATGAATAGCCTGACAGGTGACGGCGTTTTTAAAGTCATAAAGGGTCAACTCTTAGGACTAAATGTCAATGATCTATTGACGGGGGTCGAGCAGGCCATAGCGAATCGTGCCCTGCCCCAAGGCCTCGGACTTGGTGGAACAACGGATTTTAACGACATAAACAGCCAGTTCTCTCTCAAAAATGGACGCGCCACCTTGAGCGGTTTCCAATTGAAATCGGGGGCGTTTCATATGGATGCTGACGGCTCGCTCGATATTGGGCAGCAGAGAATTGACATCGGCATTCGCCCAAAACTAACGGGCACGAGTAATCTTGCCAATTTCGGTGTGCCGCTGCGTTTCACGGGTGGATTCGGTCAGGCGAACGCAAAGCTCGACACGGATTTCCTCGGAAGAATTGCTAAAGCGAAAGCACAGGCGAAAGCCGGTGGCCTCATCCAAGACAGGTTAGGCGATTCGCCCGTAGGCAATATTCTCAACTCCGTCATTGGCGGGACCGCGGCGACACAGCCAATCATGCCCGAGAAACCGGAAGTTGAACCAGAAATACAGGTTCCGTCCAGCCCGGAAGACGCTGAGCCCCGAAAGATTGAACTGATAGAGCCTGAGCCTGGGCCTATTCCTGCACCTGAACCTCAGGCCGAGCCTAAACCAGCACCGGAGACACTTGAAGACGTGGGCGAAGACCTTCTGAAGACCCTATTTGGACGTAAGAAGACGAAGGAAAATACCGAATAAACGAAAGGAATTTTCTTATTCGATAGGTTAGTTACAATCGAAATGTCACATTCTAATATCCAAGACCCCGTCATATCCCGGCAAACACCTCGTTCGGATTTCTCCATCGATCAATGCTGGTTGGAATATACGGCGGACGAACATGCTGTGTGGGACCTGCTCTATGCTCGGCAACTCGACATCCTGAAAGACCGTGCGGCTCCTGAGTTTCTAAAGGGATTAAAGACCTTGGAGCTTAGCCGCACAGGAATACCTGATCTCAAACGTCTCAATCCGGCCCTGAAAGCGCTTACGGGATGGGAAATTATAATGGTCCCTCACCTCGTGCCTGATGACGTATTTTTCACCCATCTGGCAAATCGTCGTTTCCCTGCCGGACGGTTTATTCGGAGGCGGGACCAGCTGGATTATTTACAAGAACCAGATGTTTTCCATGACATTTTCGGTCACGTGCCAATGCTCGCTAACCCGGTATTTGCGGATTATATGCAAGCTTATGGGCAGGGGGGATTGCGCGCACTCAACTTGGGTACGCTCAAAAACCTGGCGCGGCTTTACTGGTACACGGTGGAATTTGGCCTTATCGATAGTCCAGAAGGACTCCGCATCTATGGGGCTGGAATCGTCTCATCCTTTGGGGAAAGCCAATACGCTCTTGAGAATTCCGAGCCTAATCGTATCGCGTTTGAGCTAAACCGCATCATGCGAACGGAATATGAGATTGATAAATTTCAGAAATCCTATTTCGTCATTAATGACTACAACCAATTATTCGATGCCACGCAACAGGACTTTGGGCCGATTTACGAACGACTAAAGGCGGACACGACAAGTTACGGAACAGACCAGATTATAGCGGCAGATAGTTTAATACGCTAGGCAAGGCCAGCCCGCGTTCTCCAGAGTTGTGCCGCCACGCGCAAACCGCTGAATGACCTATACCGCTAATGCCCGGCTGCTAAATTTTTATGAGACAGGGTTTTTCTCCGCGGTAATTACCCAAAATTGGAAACTTACGAACGCCCTCACAATCATAGGGTTCAAGGCAACATCTCCGCTGATGATGCTGAAACGTTCAGCCGCCATATCTCGATGCATAGCAACTTCCTGACGTCGCGAAATGAACTCAGATAAAGGGCTCCCCAGGACCAAACCGATGCCGCAGGGCGATAGAATCGAATCAATCCAATCTTGTGAAGCAATACGCCTCGCTCAGAATTTTAAACAAAAAAAAGCCCGGTCCGAAAACCGGGCTCTCTAAGGCTTGTCTAGGCTGACCCTAGTTAGTAAATCCGCTTACGGAACCAAGTGTAAGGAGAACCTCTGTGCGACGGTTCAACTGCTCTTTAACGCCGTCACCGGTCTGAACGAATGGCTCTGTTTCGCCTTTTCCTTCAGCAGTGATTGCTTCGCGAGCTACGCCCTGACGAACCAGCTCATTCAGAGCGTCGTTTGCACGGCGCTTTGACAGGGCCAAGTTGTATGACGCTGAACCGGATGTATCCGTGTGACCAACAACGCGAACAGCATCCACTGAACAGAACTGACCTGCATCAAGTGCACGCGTGATTGTGTTACGTGTTTCGGCGGATGCGCCTTTGTTGAACTCATAATAAATGATTTCTTGGCGATACTGCTCACCACAACCGGAAACTTGAACCGGCGCAACTGTTTCAATGCGTGGGCAGAAGTTGATGTCTGACACGAGCGATCCATCTGGACACGTCACATTATTTGTTGGCTGAATCGGGCATTGAGCGCGATCAAACACCATGGAACCATCCCAGCAGCGTACGTCCGCGGTAGCAACTTGTTCAACGACTTGCGTAGGACACTGGCCTGAGTTGAAGACCATAGAACCGTCCCAACATTTAAAGTCAGCAACCGGCATGACTTCGACAGGCTTTGTCATTTTCGGAGCAGAATCTCCGAAACGGTAACGGAAACCAGTCAAAAGCTGATGAGCTCCAACGCCGTCAAGTTCAACTTGACCAGGAAGGAAGGAGCCAGTCCCTCCGTTCGTAAGACCGCCATCGAGATCCAAATCGCTAGCTTGCATGTAGCGATAGTTTGTATCCCAAGTCAGCTTATCCGTGATAGCATAGCCAAGACCGGCAAGAAGCTGCCAACCAAGGCCAGTATCAGTGTCGAGATAGTCACAGCTAAATGCGTTCGTATCTGTACGATTCCCGACGCAGATAGGGTTGGTCGCCGTAAATCCGTTTGCATCCGGGAAGTCATGCGCCACGACAGACGCGTCACCGCGGACGATACCAACACCGGCACCAACATATGGCGCAAATTTTCCGAAATCAGAGAAGTCATAAATTGCGTTTAACATCAAAGCGTCGGTCCGAAGCTTTGCAAAAGTTTCAGACCCTTGAGCGATAGCGCCGTAATCGTTCCACATGGTCGTTCCGTCCAGTTCAACGCGCCAGTTGTCACCGAAGTCATAACCGATGCCGAGATTACCGGCAATGTTACCTTCAGCTTCAGCATCTCCAACGACTCCGCCAGTGATATCGAGGTCAGTGCCAACGCCGTAACCAGCAGCACCTTTGAGGTACCAACCGGATCCGTCTTGAGCCGATGCGAATGATGGAGCAGCCATCAATGCTGTAGCGGCTGCTGCGATAAGAAGCTTCTGCTTCATGAGATTTCCTCCAATAAATGGCGACGCCATTTCTTTCTAAAATACAATAAAACCCCAACCGGGGATTAATTTACTAACCGTCCGTACACAGATAGGTTCCCTAATGCCATGGTCGATTAAGTGTTTTCGTTCAAAAAAGAAAGTTTTTTTCTGAAAAGTTGCTATTTTGCACCACTTTTATTTTTCTGAGCAAAACAAATATGCCCTCAAAATCCGAAACTTAGGGCAAATTTGCGAGAAATTAGGTCTCTGCATCGCCCAAGACCTGTGATTTCAGCGCAATAGTTTGCCAAAATACCCAATGCGCGCAAAGTAGGAGGAATGGTACGCCCTCGCGGATTCGAACCGCGGACATCCTCATTAAAAGTGAGGCGCTCTAACCAACTGAGCTAAGGGCGCTTATCCAAAGCCGCGCCTAACTAGGGTTGGTCTGAGGAGTCGTCAACCCGTAAAACACCCTAATCTCATGTTGTTGGCTTTGACCAGTTAGCACGAAATTCAGTTACGAAGGTTTCAAACGTATCAGAGGCGATAGACGCCCGTATTCTAGACATTAAATCCTCGAAATATGCGATATTATGCCAAGACAATATCATGGCGCCCAATAATTCATTAGAGCGTATCAAATGGTGTACATAGGCCTTCGTATAGTTTTGGGACGCCGGGCAGGCAACTTTTACATCCAAAGGGCTTTGATCTTCTGAAAATTCTGCACGCTTGATGTTATATGGCCCCGTGTCGGTCCAAACTTGACCGTGACGTCCGGACCGAGTCGGAATTACGCAATCGAACATATCAACCCCGCGGTAGACGGCCTCTACAATATCGATGGGTTTCCCGACCCCCATAAGGTAGCGAGGTCGGTCCTTTGGCAAATGGGGCGTTGTGAAGGTCAACGTCTCGCACATGGCGGCATGACCTTCTCCGACGGCCAACCCGCCTATGGCAAACCCGCCATACCCCCCGGACGTCGCCTCTTCGATAGAGGCTTCAGCCGACATTTTACGCAACTCGGGGAAATTTGAACCTTGGACAATCGCAAAAATCGTTTGATTCTCTCGATCGCCAAACGCTTCAAGGGAGCGCCTCCCCCATCGCAGAGAGAGCTCCATAGACCGTGCGGCTTTATCATAGCTGACCGGAAAGTCAGTGCACTCATCCAATTGCATCGAGATGTCGGCCCCCAGGAGTTCCGCCTGAATTTCAATGGAACGCTCAGGAGACAGCATGTGTTTGGACCCGTCCAAATGACTTTGAAAGGTCACGCCCTCTTCTGTCATTTTACGAAGTTTCGACAGCGACCACACCTGAAACCCGCCGGAATCAGTGAGAATAGGACCATCCCACCCTCCGAACTTATGCAATCCACCTAGACGGGCGACTCGCTCTGCCCCGGGCCGCAGCATCAAATGATAGGTATTCCCAAGAATAATATCGGCCCCGGCCTGCCGAACTTGGTCCATATATACACCTTTCACGGTGCCCGCCGTGCCAACCGGCATAAAGGCCGGGGTCCGAATCTCGCCGCGCGGCGTTCTCAAAACACCGGTTCGAGCGTCGCCCTCAACGGCATGAATATTAAAGGGGAATGTGGCCATTAACGAGCTTTCCAAATCAGAGAGCTATCGCCGTAGGAGTAAAATCGGTATCCATCTTCAATCGCCGTTTTATAGGCCGCTTGCATACGGTCTATTCCCGCTAAAGCGCTGACCAACATAAAGAGTGTGGATCTCGGAAGATGAAAATTTGTCATCAGCCCATCAACCACATGAAATGTCGAACCCGGTGTCAAAAAAATGTCGGTGTCGCGGGATTGAGCCTTAATCCGGCCATCCTCCACAGCAGATTCCAGTGCGCGTAAGGCGGTGGTGCCGACAGCAATAATGCGGCGGCCTTCAGCTTTCGCGGCATTCAAACGACCCGCGACCTCATCTGAAATCGTGAACCATTCGCTATGCATCTCGTGATCATCCGTATTATCCGATTTGACGGGCAGGAATGTTCCCGCCCCGACATGCAAGGTCAGCGCCTCCCGCTGCACGCCAGCCGCGTCCAAAGCCCTGAGCAGACCATCCGTGAAATGCAGCCCGGCCGTTGGCGCGGCAACAGAGCCGCTCTCCTTGGCGTAGACCGTCTGATAGTCGCTCACATCCTGCGCATCAGCCGCGCGTTTACGCGCGATATATGGGGGTAATGGCGGCGCCCCGCAGCGCTCAAAACTATTTAAGAGATCTTTCCCTTCTACATTGAAAACCAAGGTCAAATCGCCGCCATCACGTTTTTCCGAAACTGAAGCAGATAATTGGTCATCAAAATGCAACCTATCGCCGACGCGCACCCGTTTCGCAGGCCGACAAAAAGCATCCCACGTTTTTTCATCTTTGGCCTTATGCAAGTTGACCGTGACCGAAACATCACCGCCGCCCCCGTGCGCTCGTGCGGGGCGTTTTGCCCTTAATGCCGCAGGAAAAACTTTCGTCTCATTGAAGACAAGCACGTCCCCAGCACGCAAAAGCGACGGCAAATCCGCTACAGAGTGGTGCCCAAACGCACCTTGCGCAGGGATATGCAAAAGCCGCGCGCTATCCCGAGGGTTTGCGGGCCGAAGCGCGATGGCCCGCTCAGGCAAATCAAAATCGAAAAGAGAGACGTCCATATTGGCCGTCCTATGTTTTGAGGTTGTGCATTTCCGGGAAAATTGCACCTGCAAAAGCAACGCAATTTAGACAAATCCAGGCCGGGTTTGAGTTACCGAAATACGGAATTGCTCTAGGCAACCGTCATTTTAACAATTTTACCGGGCATGCGGGGTGGCTCGCCTTTCGGAAGGGCATGGACAAGCTCCATTCCGCTCTCAACTTCACCCCAGACTGTATATTGTCCGTCCAAGAACCCCGCTTCATCCAAACAGATAAAAAACTGACTGGAGGCGGAGTTTGGATTCTGTGAACGCGCCATAGAGCATACGCCTTCAACATGTGGGTGGCGATTAAACTCGGCTTTGATCTGTTTTTTCGCGCCGCCCATGCCGGTGCCGTTGGGGCAACCCCCTTGCGCCATAAACCCGTCAATCACGCGGTGGAAAGTCAACCCGTCATAAAAACCGTCTTTCGCAAGCGTTGTTATTTGTTCAACGTGTAAAGGCGCCAAATCAGGACGCAGCAAAATTGTTACATCTCCAACTTCGCCCTTATTGTTATCGACAGTCATAATCAGTTTTTCGGCCATGTTTGGCTCCAGTTTCTAAAGGTAAAAAGGTGTAAGAGGTCGCTTACAGGACGCGCGTAGGCACAACCAAATCGCAGATATTGGGAAATGAGCCGTCCGCTTTCTTCTGGGTCTTCAACCAATTCGTAAAGGCCGGAGAGTCCGTCCGCAAAACCTGCACGGTTGGACGCTCGCCCTCAGACATATCGGAGGCAAGTTCGACCGTGTTCATGCGGTCGGGAATCCATCCCGGCACGTCGCCAATCGTGCCGACTTGCGGCTTTTCCAGATACTCATAGCCCATGACCGTGTTCCCCCAAATGGAATATTGTGTATCCAAATGCTCTGCCTGCCCGCGCATCAGAAAGAATTGGCTGTTCGCACTGTTCGGATCATTTGTACGCGCCATAGAGGTGACGCCTTTACAATGGAGTCCAAACGCATCGACCTTATTATCTTTCGTAAACATGGCTTGACTGGTCGGCTGGCTGGCGATTGGCAGATTTTTGTAAAACCCAACCCCAATTTCGCCGTCGCCCATCTTCTTGGCTGTTACCAATGTAAACGGCATATCTGCGCCACGGCGGAACGTGAATTCAGCTGCGATGTCCGGCAGCGTCGAGTCGCCCGTCCCATTTCCATTGGTGCCGTCGCCCGTTTGGTTCATAAAACCGTCAATAACGCGATGGAAAACCACATCATTGTAAAAGCCTTGTTTTGTCAACGCTTTGATTTGCGCCACATGATTTGGAGCAATTTCCGGAAAAAGCTCTACTCCAATATCACCATATTTTGTGTCGATAACGAGTAAGTTTTCAGGATCAATCGTCCGCCATGCCTCGTCGGGAGCTGAGAACCCTGTCATCGTTGCCCCGGCAACAGCGGTGACCTCGTTGACTTGTGTTTCTGAATTTTCGGCGGCGCAAGCATTTCCGACCAATGCGGAGGTAAGGGCGAGCGCGAAAAACATGCGATGGCTCATGAAAACTTATCCTTTAATCGTGCGTCGACTTCGGGGGTCACAAATTGCGAGACATCCCCACCCAGCCGGGCAATTTCCTTCACCAAACGACTGGCAATCGTTTGGTATTGCGGATCAGACATAAGAAATACGGTTTCAATATCAGGGTTGAGACGATCATTCATCCCGGCCATTTGAAACTCATATTCAAAGTCACTCACCGCCCTCAAGCCGCGCACTATCATTGAGGCCCCACAGTTTTCAACAAAATGTATCAGCAGACCTTCAAATGGACGCACCTCGACCTCAATTCGGTCTTTAAAAGGTTCGACGACATGCTCCACCATTTGCACTCGGTCATCCAAACCGAACAAAGGATTTTTAGCCCGATTAATTGCGACACCGATTATAAGTTTGTCGCATAATCGTGACGCGCGCTTCATGATGTCCAAATGCCCCAAGGTCATAGGATCAAAGGTACCGGGGTAGAGTGCGATGCGTTTTGTCATTTGCCTGTTATATCGGGCAATTTTGCAGTTTCCAGATTTTGTTTTCGTCTCAATTCACTTAATTTTGGAACGACTGCCGGCTTTCTCGCATTGCATAATCGACTTAACACGGAGGCCCAAAATGCTGAACTCAAAAAACAAACGCAAACGCATTCAGATCGGAGACGAACTGACAATTACCCACCGCAAAGATAAATCGTAGTCCGATCTGAAGTCGACGTTACAAAGTAAGACTGTCCAGAAATCTTTATTCGGAATAGCAGCCATAGCGGCGTGCGGCGCGGTAGGATATGCATTGACGCGCCCGAATAGCCGACGCCGTCTTTCACGATATAGCGATCAGCTGAGCGGCTATATTCCCGGATTGCCGCGCAAAACCAGCCGACTCGAGCGGATTGCGAACGACGTCTCGGATGCAATTGACAGCGTCTTTAAGCGCTAGCGCTGTCCCGGCGCGTAACGTTCAACGGCACGGGCTTCCACATCCTCGCGGTAATAGGGCACGGTTTTGAACCTGCCCGCAATATAATCATCGACTTGATCCGCAAAATGCGGAGAGTTTGGATTGCCGCTCTGCCCACCCGCAAGCAAGCTCTTCGCACGGACCGTGTCGCCAAACTCCACAACCGCAACAAAGCTGTTCCCCCGATAACCGTAGAGCCTTTTCGACCCATTGGCTTGTCTTGCCCCATAGGCGGCCAGAGCGCCCCACCGTCCTGACGCCATGCCAACGGCAGAACTGGGCTGCGCGTCATCATGCGGTTGGATGATATCACCCGTCAGCCGCTGAAAGCGGTTAATCTCGCCCCAAGCCGTGTTCCAACCTCCATAATCCGCAGACATCCGCTCCAAAGCCGTCGTGAAAAGGGCAAGCTGTTCGGAAGCCGTAGCGCTACTCGACATGTGGAGCAGGAGCTCCATGCGGCTCATCCGCTCCCTCGGGCGTTTCGCGCTCCGCAAAATCTCCATCCCATAAAAATGTGCCAGGGCCATTGCAACAGAATCAGCAGACGTCCGGTAGTTCCAATCGCGCAAAACCTCTATTGCTCCCGCCAGTTCCGGGTTTTTGTTCGAGCTGTCATAAGCGGAGACGAGACTCGGAATCAGGATTTCAAAAGCGGGCAAGCCGGGTTCATAGGCGAGATCAATGAGCTCCTGCATGGACATATTTTCAGCTTTATCCAGCAATCGAACCGCATGAACGCCCCTGAAATTTTCTTTGTCCGGCGCCATGTAGGCCGGATAATTTTCGGCTTTGGGGCTATTCTCACCCGCCGCAGTGAAGGGCGTTGAGTTGGCATTTTGTATCCAACCATTGGCCGGATTCGTAATCGTAATAATCTCATCCACTGCGTGCACCCCGTTCCAATCCGTGCGCGGATCACTTCCGTCAACAGGCCGAGAAAAATCAAATTGCGGATCGCGCTTCGGAACGAAATTACCATGGTAATAGGCAATGGTTCCGTCCTTATCAGCATAGACGGTATTATTCGAGGAGTTGGTCCGAATATCCATCATCTCCCGGAACTCGGTATGGTTTTTGGTCTTGGTACGGATGAAGCTCTGCTGGAGGGCATTGACTGGGTCCCAATTGATTTTGGTCGCCACCCATTGGCCTTCCTCATTTACATGGGTAATCGGACCATGGTGGGTATGGAAGGTTGGAAAAGTGCGGGCTGAAAAATTGTCGCCATCCCGATATTTCAGCGTGACTTCGCCGACCTCCAGCGGCCGCACCTCCTCGCCATAGAGGTAAAAATAGCGGCCATCCCGCACAACCACGCTCTCCTCAAATTCGTCGATAAAGTCGACATATGTCGAGGTGTGCATCCAGCCATTAAATTCGGAAAATCCCTGATAGACAAAGAACTGCCCCCAGGTCACGGCGCCATAAGCGTTTAGGCCTTCCTCGCTCACAACATGAATTTCAGGACGGAAATAAAAGCTGGTATGCGGATTAATGAGAAGCATTGCCTCGCCGCTCTCGGTTAGTTTACCGCTCAACGCTATCCCATTGGAACCTTTAGGTTCTTCCAGTTGGTTGAGACGTTGTGCGGCCCTCGTTCCAATCGCGGGTTTAGGGACGGCGTTGCCGTAAAACGCTTTAATCCCGTCCAATGGAATTTGCTCAATATCGCCGCCGATAGAGCCTTCTGAAAAGAACATGGGCATCCAAGGTTCAAACTCTGTCAGCAGATTGGGTGTGACGTCGGGATGGTCGGCCAAATACGCATTCAGGCCCGCCGCCCAAGCCTCACATAATGCTTTTAGGCTGTCGGGCGCGCCGTCATAGGCGGCCTTGGCCTCGTCCACGCTCATGTAAAGGCGAGCGCGTAAATCGGAGAACAACGCCGCCTCGCCTTCAACTTCCGCTAAACGTCCCGTCGCCCAAATATAATTACGTTCAATACGGGGGAAATCATCTTCAGCCTGCGCGTAAATCATGCCGTAAACCGCGTCAGCATCTGTCTTCCCATAGATGTGCGGAACGCCGTAATCATCACGGATAATTTCAGCGGTGTAGGCAGAGTTTGCGGGCGTTTGAGCATCTTCGCAGGCGCTCAGAAAAAACCCCGCAGATAGTCCGATAAGGACGCAACGATAGAACATAATATCTCCCTCCGCGTCTTGGCTAACAGAGGGGCATAAATAATGCGAGTCGTCGACGTCTACAGATAGGCGCCAATCGGATCTAACTCCCCTCAGACAGGTTTATCATATCCAATAAACTGGTACCGCTTGACGGTTTCAACCCGCGCTCCTGTCTCACACCTGTCTCAATACGGAGATAGGTGTTTCGGATCATCTCACAGGCAGATTCAACAGAAGCCTCCCCCGCGAAAGCTCCGGTGTACCGAACCTTGAAGAATTCATGATCAAACATTTCATCGACGACTACGAGAGTCATATCCGTCCCTTTTGTATAAACGGCACTGGGCGATGGACTTAAGGTGATTTCATTGGTTTTATTTTCACCCGATAAGAGACCGGACAATCCCGATAAGATTGACGTTTCATCCAGTGATTCCGAAGAGCACGCGTCGGACAGCGCTTCATCATAGACATAGCCTTGTTCTGCGAAACGATATTCTATTGCAGCTTTCGCATCTTTAAAAATTAGGGGCAGATCAAATTGAGGATATTGCGAAAGATAAATCGTCAGAATTCGGCCGCCACCTGAATAATTACAACCAATATCGGTGCCGGCGTCATTATAAACCTTGGTCGAAGTTCTAGGGATGCCGTCTATTTGGCTCGGGCAGCTCATCCCCATCGCTCGATGATAGGCGGTCCCGTCGGATTTTTCGGAAAATCCTGTATAGACGAGGTCCCCGAGGTCATCGGGTGCAGGCGTCGTCGAACAAGCAGAGACGGACAAGGCGAAGGCGCCTAAAATAACTATGTCTGTGACCTTCATAACATCCGCCTCTGTTGAATTGCGTGTGTTATCTATGTTCACAATCCATATCGACTCGTCAAACGATACCTAGCGAAACTCAAATCTCGTTTCAAAATAGACGCTGACGAGCGATTGAGCGGCCCTGAGGCCGTCCGGATTAATCGGAACTCTCCGTCGGTGTTGCTTGCCCTTCGTCACCCTCTTCGGGGGCGACTTCCTCGGCTTCCTCAATACGGCCCACACTGACCACACGTTCCTCATCCTTGACGCGGATAACCGTGACGCCTCTGGCGCTGCGGGAAACAATGGAGATATTTTTGACAGGGCAACGGATAAGCTGACCACCATCCGTAACAATCATCAACTGATTGTCGTCTTCAATACTCATTGAGCGGACGAGTTTGGCGTCATCAGATTTTTTACCACGATCCAAGTTTTGCGCCGTTACGCCCTGACCGCCGCGGTTCATACAGCGATAGTCATAGGACGAGCTGCGCTTACCTAACCCATCATCGGCGAGTGTGAGTAGAAATTGCTCGTTCGCCTGCAAGAAGCCGAGACGTTCCGCATCAATGGTTGTGTCCGCACCGACGTCATCCACATCATCTTCGGTCTCATCTCCCAAAGCGCGGCGCATAGCGTTGGCGTGCTTCATGTAAGCGCGGGCTTCGTCGGTTTCGATATCAACGTGGCGCAACACAGCCATGGAAATCACTTCATCGCCCTCGGCCAGTTTAATGCCGCGGACCCCAGATGACGTCCGTCCCACAAAGCGCCGGACATCTGTTGTGCGGAACCGGATGGACTTGCCATTCGCTGTTGTCAGCATCAAATCGTCATCTTCGGTGACGACCCGGACATCAACAATGCCGTCGCCCTCATCCGGTTTCATTGCAATTTTACCATTACGATTGACGCGCGTAAAATCAGACAGGCTGTTCCGGCGAACCCCGCCCGAACGCGACGCGAACATGATATCTAAATCGGCCCAGCTTTCCTCATCCTCTGGTAACGCCATGATGGAATTAACTGTCTCGCCCTGCTCGAGCGGTAAAATATTCACGAGCGCTTTTCCGCGTGTGTTCGGGCCGCCCGGCGGTAATTTCCAGACCTTGAGTTTATAGGCCATCCCGGTCGAGGAGAAAAACAAGACCGGCGTGTGGGTTGTCGCGACGAAGACCGTTGTGACGTAATCTTCGTCCTTCATCGACATGCCGGAACGGCCTTTGCCGCCGCGGCGTTGCGCCCGATACGTATCAAGGGGCGTCCGTTTGACATAGCCTGCAGCCGTGACCGTGACGACCATTTCCTCGACAGCGATTAGATCTTCATCATCGAAGTCCATACCACCGGCAACAAATTCAGACCGGCGCGGCGTTTCATATTTGTCTTTAATTTCAGTGAGTTCTTCCGAAATGATAGCCTGCACGCGCGCGCGGCTTCTCAAAATATCGAGCAAATCCGTGATAGTTGCGGCGAGCTTTTCAGCCTCTTCGGTGATTTCATCCATGCCCAATTGGGTGAGCTTCAAGAGTCGCAAATCGAGAATGGCGCGGGCCTGTTCCTCTGTCAGTTGGATGCTTCCATCTGCCATTAACTTCGAACGGGGATCCGCGATAAGTTTAATTAACGCGCCCATATCTTGCGCAGGCCACGTTCGCGATGTCAGCTTATCCCGCGCTTCTTTCGGGTTCGCGGACGAGCGGATAATCCGAATAATTTCATCAATATTGGCGACTGCGGTCGCAAGGCCGACCAGGATATGCGCGCGGCTTCGCGCTTTTGCGAGATCAAATTTTGTTCGGCGGGCAATCACATCTTCGCGGAAACTCAGGAAAGCCTCCAGCATATCCCGTACGGACATTTGCATCGGCTTACCACCATTCAGCGCCAGCATGTTAGAGCTGAAATTCTGCTGCATGGGCGTGTAACGGAAGAGTTGATTGAGCACGACTTCGGGCACGGCGTCCCGCTTTAGCTCGACAACAAGGCGCATACCCACACGATCAGATTCGTCGCGAACAGCAGAGACGCCTTCAATTTTCTTGTCGTTGACCAGTTGCACAATCTTCTTTTGAAGGTTCGCCTTGTTCACCTGATAAGGTAATTCTGTGGTCACAATGGCAAAACGATCTTTGCGAATTTCTTCAATCGCTGTCACGGCACGAACTGTGACGGATCCCCGGCCCGTCAATACACCTTGGCGTGCGCCCGAGCGGCCCATAATTTGCCCGCCCGTCGGGAAGTCAGGGCCCGGAATAATCTCCAACAGCTCATCATCGGTCAGCTGACCATTTTCCATCAGCGCGAGCGTTGCATTGATAACTTCGCCGAGGTTATGCGGCGCAATATTCGTCGCCATACCCACAGCAATACCGCCCGCCCCATTGACGAGGATATTTGGATAACGCGCAGGCAGGACCACAGGCTCCCGCTCAGACGCGTCATAATTATCCTGAAAGTTGACCGTGTTTTTTTCAATATCAGCCAGTAGCGAGGCCGCAGGGCGGTCCATACGCACCTCTGTGTACCGCATCGCGGCCGGTGGGTCACCATCAACAGACCCAAAGTTACCTTGCCCGTCCAGCAGCGGCAGGCGCATGGAAAAATCCTGCGCCATACGCACCAACGCATCATAAACGGCCGTATCGCCATGAGGATGGTATTTACCAATCACATCACCAACAACGCGCGCTGATTTGCGGTAGGCTTTTTCCCGCGTGAAACCGTTCTCATGCATGGAATAAAGGATGCGGCGATGCACAGGTTTCAAACCATCACGAACGTCGGGAATGGCCCGAGAAACGATGACTGACATGGCGTAATCGAGATAGGAGCGTTTCATCTCCTCCTCGATGGTTACAGGGGAAACTCCCGCTTCGGGGATGGGCGCGGGGCGCTCATTTTCGTCTTCCGGGATGTCAGTCTCGTCGGCCATTCAGCACTCGATTCGGCAGGGTTGAAATTGTTAAAGCAACCTAGCACTTTGATTGCACGTATTCAAACAGGACGCCTAATTTAAAGTCTGATTTCCAGGAGACAGAAAATGACAAATTTACTAGCAATTACAGCGCTAACCAGTGCCTCCCTCATGCTGGGAGCTTGCGGGAACGCCAATGGGGACGCGGAAGAATTGAGCTTTCCCATTCTGAACGCCCAAGGCACAGAAATAGGAACGCTGGAGATTGAAGCCCTCGCCGGCGGGGGCGTCGAGGTTGAAGTCGAAGTCTCAGGCCTCGCACCGGGCATTCGCGCCATGCATTTTCATGAATTTGGCCGATGCGGCGGACCGGATTACAAAACGGCAGGTGGCCATTACAACCCCACGGGCGTGGCGCACGGCCAAGTCGAAGACGGACCTCACGCGGGTGATATGATGAATGTGGAAGTCGCCGCCGACGGGACAGGTAAGTTTGAAGTCACAAATATGAAGGTCAGCTTACGCGAGGGGGACCTCCCCGCCCTGATGGACAGCGACGGGACTGCCCTGATCATCCACGGCGGCGCTGATGACTATAAGAGCCAACCCAGCGGCGCGGCGGGGCCTCGCGTGGCGTGTGCGGTTATTCCTGCGGGGTAAATGGCGACATTAGCAGCAAATTTAGCCGCCATTGATAACACCGACCGAAACGGCTGTGCCGTTTCGGTTCCTCGACAAATGATTGCCAATCATTTGTCTTCGTCATTCCAAAGGTCTTTCCACCACGTCGGACCACGATCCTCACCCTGTTTGATTTCAAACTTTGTCCCGACACCAGCGTTTTCAATATCGTCCCAAATCTGACCGCGGTCCCATCCTGTTAGATTGGCGAGGGTTTTCACCTCTTTCTCTTTCCGCTTATTGACCATCTTCTTATAGTCGGTCGCCGCCTCGCATTTCATCTCACCTTCATAAGCATGGCGAAGCACATATCGGCCTTGGAAATTCTGCTTATTCCCTGTGGTCTTGAACTTCAGGTCCTCCGGGAAGCTTTTGGCATCATAGCGCACATGGAGGCGGGTCACAAAGACGTCTTGGGCCTGCGGCATCATACGGCGGCCGCGCGGTGTAGGCTTACCGGTATCAGGCAGCCAAAATACGCCCAGCTCCTGCAATTCTTCGCGGGAGAGCGGATCAGCCGCGCAAGGGTCGCACCAGCCCATATCCCATGCATATTCCATGAATACGCCGTGTCCGCCTTCGCGCTTGGCGGCGGTTTTGTACATGCTTTTATAAAAATCCGGGAACTCATCTTTGATATAGACCGGCAGCTCTTGTCCCGTCGGGATTTTCTGCGTGCGATAATTTGTGGTCTCGACCTGCCCTTCGCGGGTGAGCGCATAAACGAACAGGTCTTGTTCTCCCCGCGCATTTAAGGTGCCGAGACGAATGGGCAGCATGAACTTCGGGCTTTCAAAGGCGACAGCAATCGGGCGAAGAAATTCATTCCCTGTCTTGGCCTGCTGGTCCAAATTCACCTTGGCAATAAAGAATTTCATATCCTGCTTGATATAGCTGCCAAGGATACGGCCCGCGCCGTCCGGTACCTGATACCCGTTTTCATCGAGATAGGTCATCAACCCGTCAGATTGCGTCGCAGAGAGGAGTTGGATGTCATATTCACCCACGGTGAATTCGTCTTCGATGGTGACGCCGAGGGATTTGGCGCGTTTTCTGGCGCCTGTCGTTACAATGACATCATCCGCCATTGGCGCACGAGACATCATCTCCATCCGCATTTTCGGAGCACACGGATCATCGTCGAAATATTCAACCAAGCGCGGCGCCGTATAAGCGTCCAAATGTTTTAAAAGCGCCGGGTCACTGATATGGACCTGCTCTCGCTTAATTGCGGTTGG
>CALFWV010000177.1 GCA_937927825.1 uncultured Caulobacterales bacterium
CGCTTCTTGTTGCGTGTAGAGTAGCGCTTGTAGGCGCACGAGCCGGTCTTGTTTCACATCCTCCGGGACTTGGCGATGCATGGACGCGCCGGGGGTTCCGGGGCGAGTCGAATATTTAAAACTAAAGCTGCTCGCATAACCAATTTCTTCGACGCAGCGCATTGTCTCTTCAAAATCCAAATCGGTCTCACCCGGGAAGCCGACAATAAAATCGCCCGATAAAGCGAGCTCCGGACGGGCGGCGCGGATTTTCGCAATCAGATCTTTATAATGCGCATAGGTGTGATCGCGGTTCATCGCGCGCAAGATTTTATTACTGCCTGATTGGATTGGCAAATGCAGATAAGGCATCAGCTTGGGTTCTTCGCCAATGATACGGATGAGCTCGTCATCCATATCGCGCGGATGAGAGGTCGTGAAGCGAATGCGGTCAATCCCGCCAATGAGCGCGACATGACGGATGAGTTGTCCCAAACCCCAATCATTCCCATCGGGGCCTTCGGCGATATAGGCATTCACATTCTGCCCAATGAGCGTGATTTCGCGCACGCCTTGGCGCGCGAGATCGCGGGCCTCATCCACGATTTGCTGGACGGGGCGGCTGACTTCCGCGCCGCGCGTGTAGGGCACAACACAGAAGGTGCAAAATTTATCGCAGCCTTCTTGGACCGTCAGGAAGGCCGAGAAGCCTTTGACGTTTCGCGTTTTTGGCAGGTTGTCGAATTTCTCAATCGTATCAAATTCAGTTTCCAAAACTTCGCCGCTATTGCGGTGAACCTTGGCAATCATTTCGGGCAGCTTGTGATAGGTCTGCGGCCCGAGCACCATATCGACAACAGGCGCGCGGCGCATGATTTCCGCGCCCTCGGCTTGCGCGACGCAGCCCGCCACAGCGACTTTCATATCGGGTTTGTTTTGCTCTTTGTGTTTGCGAATTCGGCCGAGCTCTGAATAGACCTTCTCCGCCGCTTTCTCGCGGATATGGCAGGTATTCAGAATGACGAGATCTGCATGGTCGGGGGTGTCGACAGGCGCATAGCCGATCGGCGAGAGCACATCGGCCATCCGCTCGGAATCGTAGACATTCATCTGACAGCCATAGGTTTTGATGAAAACCTTTTTGGTGTTTTGGGCGTTTGTGGCGTCAGGCTTGGCGGCGATAATCGCGGCTTCATTGACATCACGGGACGCGGATTTATCGCGGGGTGACATAGCAGGCTCCAATATATGTTGCGGCCCTATAGGCGGGCGGGCAAGTTTGGGCAAGCGGTTGTGGACAGTGATGTGTTGATGTGATTATATTACATTATGGTCTTGAGAGCTATATTTTTTATTTTGATCCTATTGGTTACCAGCCCTGCAAAAGCCTGCCAGTTTATGCATGACGGCTTTCTTTTTCGAGAAGACATTCAAGCACTACGAAAATTAGAGAAACAGATAGCAACACAAAACGATATTAAGTCTCAAATAGACGCTTCCGTTTGGGGCGTATTCTTAGACCCACCTTCGAAGGTTGGCCCCGAAACTGGCTACGCCCGTTTTTTGGTTGGTGATGTTATGAAGGGAGACCCAGAAAACATAATCAAGCTTGTTTCTTCAAAACGCGATGTGACGCTAAATACCGAAATTCACTTTCTGAATTTACGGAAAATCGATCAATCTCGATGGACAGATGTTGGAGTAACGCAGGACAATTTGGACTGGGGGCCTGAGATCTGCAAAATTTCGCCGAACAGCTCTCGATGCAAGCTGCACAAAATTAAAGAAAATAAAATCAAAACAGAATGCCAAGCCCTCATAACGGAGGCAACATTTGGATGCTTATTGGCATCTGCCATACCAAAAATATGCTTGAAGTTCCGTAGATAACGACGGCGATAGTTTATTCCGCAGGATCTAATAAATTAGGCCTCGCGCCCGCCCCACGCCACGCTTTAAATTTCCGCGCCAAATAGACCGCTGGGAAATATTGCGCACGGAAAATATCTTTTGGCGCGTCCGAGACCCCTTGCGGAATATCGCAGGTACCGGGGTCGTAATGTGTACCAAAGGCGAGGTCCCAAATCGGAAACATATCGCCGAGGTTTTTCCCGTAAACAGCCGGGTCATCGGCGTGATGCCAGCGGTGATAATTGGGCGAGACCAAAATTTTGCGAAACCGCCCGTGATCAAATGGCAAACGGGAATGAACGTAGAGACCATACCAGCTGCGAATAAAGGCCGCGACGGCCAAGGCTGCGACCGGCAGGCTCAACCATCCCATAATCACAACTGTCACCAGCTTCATCTGTACCAACTCTAATCCGTGAACACGAAAGGCTGTAGAAAAATTCATCGTGTCATCCGAATGATGCAAACTATGTATGCCCCACATCCACGGGCGATGTAGGAGACGATGAGACCAATAATTGGTGAAATCCAAAATCACCATGGACACGAAAACTTGGGCAACAAACACCCATGATCCGAAAGGATTCAAACGGGTTATCCCAAATGTATCCTCCCAAAAGCTCAGTAAATATTTGTCAAAGACCATGAACAGCGCCGTCCAAGTAAACACGTTCAACATCGCGAGCATGAAATTATTGCGGTAGCTGTAAAGGAGTTCATCGCTGGGTTTGAAATCTTGCCAGCCTTTGGATTTACCAACCCACCGCTTCATGAGGTAAAGCAGGGGAGGAAACACCAACAGCCCGGTAATGATTTGCGGCGCGTCGTTAAACAACTCCCAAACACTAGATATGACACTCATGAAATCCATGCCGCAGGCATAGGGCACAAAGACTAATATTGAGTCAAAACCTTGTCAAAACGCCTTATCCGTCTCTGCCGGACTGCTGGATTTCAGCTGACCATTGGCGGCCAAAAATTCCTGATCGGTTGGCAAATATAAACGAGCGTCCGGCAATCTCGCCGCCGTTGAATAATTATCAAGTTGAATAATTATCAATCAACCACGCGAACCAATCGAATTGCCATTCGGCGACCTCAGTGTCGACGAGCTTACGTCTGAACATAAAGGCTTAAGTCTTTTTCTTCCGCCCGTAGAGTTCCATGCGGTGGTCGACAAGTTCATAGCCGAGCTCTGCCGCGATTTTCTCTTGCAGTTTCTCAATCTCTTCATTGACGAATTCAATGACATCACCCGTTTGGACATCAATCAAATGGTCATGATGCTCCCCTTCGGCCAACTCGTAACGCGCGCGTCCGTCGCGAAAATCATGGGTTTCGATAATCCCGGCTTCATCAAACAGGCGGACCGTGCGGTAAACCGTGGCGAGGGAAATTTTCGGGTCCTTCAAACTGGCCCGGGTATAGACTTCTTCGGCGTCGGGATGATCCGTTGCCTCAGATAAAACTTGCGCAATGATGCGGCGTTGGTCCGTCATGCGCAGGCCGCGCTCAACACATTTTTTTTCAAGGATACTGGTCATGATTTTCTTTTACGCACATGCGCGGCGTATCGCTAGAGCTTTTTAGAAAAGGTGATGGCGCCCATACGGCCCGCTGTGCGACGATAATATCCGGGGCGACGGCCAATCGGTTGAAATCCGGATGTTTTATAAAGCGCCAGAGCGGCGGTATTGTCTTCGGCGACCTCAAGAAACAGCTCTGCCGCGCCGTGTTTTTGCAGCTGCGGAATGACGCCTTCAAGCAAACGCCGCGCTAAACCCTGACGGCGCGCCGCTTTCGCCGTAGCAATGGTCAGAACTTCGGCTTGATCAGCCGCACATGATATGATGACAAATGCGGCGAGCCGGCCGTCGGTATCAATTCCGAAACAGACATCCCGTAATGTATGGGCCGCCATGTCGAGGGCAGACCAAGGCCGCTCGAAACTGTCTGAATGCACAGACGCCATATTCCGCGCGTCTGTTGAATTTAAAGGCCTCACGCCTTTGTCTTTGGCGGCGCTGTCCCACCGGGTAATTTAGCGTCGGGACCACGAGAATATAGCGGCTCTGCGGCATGAGCCGCCGGATCACGGTCCATGGCAAGCCAAGCCAGGATACGCGTATCAATTTTATCGACTTCTGTTTTTGTGACGCGGAAATGCTCAGCTTCATTTTGGACGGCCATGTCGGAGCCAACCCTCGGCCCCTCTCCGCTAAGGCAGCTAAAGCCAGAATAGGTCGCAAACATCAGCTCATCCCGACGAATATCTTTATAGATAAGCTCCGGAGTTTTCCCGTCTGGCGCATTTTGGACATAGGTCAAGACGAGCGCGTTAAGCCCGACAATCGGCAAACTCCTCGGCAGCGCAAAACCTTTCGCAAAAGACAGCGCGACACGAAGCCCCGTAAAGCTTCCCGGTCCCGTACACACGGCGAGGCGGTCAACATCTGTCGGCTTTAATTTCGCAGCAGTGAAGGCGTCCGCCACCATGCCTGCCAAAACCTCGGCATGGCCGCGTCCGATCTTCCGCGAGATATGGGCACGTACGACCGCTTCATCGACCAGTGACACCGAGCAATCAGCGCCCGTCGTATCTAGGCCTAAAACAATCATGACAGATTAAGCGACGGCCTGTTCAACACCGTTCACTTCGGGAACGTAATGTTTGAGCAGATTTTCAATGCCGTGCTTCAGCGTCATGGTCGAGGACGGGCAGCCCGCACAGGCCCCGCGCATTTCCAAAAAGACAATACCATCCGCATCATCAAAATGTTTAAACACAATATCGCCGCCATCTTGCGCCACGGCGGGACGGACGCGCAGTTCAATCAGTTCTTTAATCTGTTCAACAATTTCCAGGGTTACGCCTTCATAGACGCGCTCTTCCACATCACCGGCTTGCAATTGATCCAGCAACGGCGTGCCGCCCGCGACATAGAAATCCATAATCGCGCCGAGAACCGCCGGTTTTAAATGTTTCCACTGCGCATCTTCCCCCCGCGTAACAGAGATATAATCATTGCCGAAAAAGACACGGTGAACATCGGGAATCATGAAGAGCATTTCCGCCATGGGCGCATCCGCAATATCATCACCACGCGTATATTCGCGCACGCGTCCCTCGGGGCCGACGACATCTTTGCCGGGCAGGAATTTTAAGGTTGCCGGGTTTGGCGTGTCTTCGGTTTGAATGAACATGTGCGTTCTCTCGCATTTGACTAAATGTGGAGGGTATGTGGGACACGTCACTGTGATGCGCAAGTCACATTGACGCTAAGGCGGCAATCTGCGCAAAGTAGGGCATAATGAGACTGCGCCCCACAGCTTTCGCGATTCCTATGCTCGCCGCGGCTTTATCCGCCTGTGCGGGGCTGGATACACGGCTGCCGGATATATCTGCACCGGATTTGGCGGCAGAAACCGATTATCAGGAAACAGAAGCCCTGCGCCGGATTGAATCCGATGCGAGTGTCCTGCTAAATTCGGGCTGGCCTATTTTGACGGCGAATACGGGTCTATGCCCAAGAATACGCGCAGCCATCGGCGTGAAAACCCATAGTTTGAAATCTTATCCAAAACGGCTGCGCTCTGCTGCAAAGCGCGTTTTGGGCGCGGATGAAACTTCGCGCATATTTCACATAGCGGACGGCAGTCCCGCCGCCCTCGCCGGGTTTAAGCGCGGCGATGTCATTTTAAATGATGCGAACGAGCCGGCGAAACTCAATGGGGATAGTTGGGATACCGTGTTGGCCGATAACACCGTTAATATACGCCGTGCGGGCAAATCCATGGCGCTTAAAGTCGAGCCCACCACCGCCTGCGATTATAATCTCCAGCTGAGCCATAGTACGGCGATTAATGCCTATGCCGATGGACGAAATATTACGATCACATCCGGCATGATGGAGTTCACCCAAAGCGATAGTGAGCTGGCCCTCATTATCGGTCACGAGCTCGCTCATAATACGATGGGGCATGTTAGAAAATCCATCGTGAATTATATCCTCAGCTTCGGCGGTACGCGCTACACCCGCCCCTTTGAAAGCGAAGCCGATTATGTGGGCCTGTATTATATGGTCCGCGCCGGATATTCGCCGGAGGGCGTCGAAGACTTCTGGCAAAGACTGGCGAAGGCGTCACCGAAAGGCATTAATCGCGCTAAAACCCACCCGACCTTTCCTGACCGCTATTTGCGGATTCGCGCCGCCCGCGACGAGATTTCCAAAAAAGAAACCACTGGCGCCCCCCTCAGGCCAAATTTTATATCCGGGAGCGAACCATCCGGCAGTTAGTTCAAAATTTGACATGTGCCGCGGCTTTGATTGGCGGCGGGCTTTCAGGCTGCGCAGAGAGCGATGCCAAGCCGCTCGCCTCTCATGACTCGGCGTCCGCCGCGACGGAGCCCCTCCCAACGACATCTCTTGAGATCACAGCTCGCCCTGAGACCACAAAATTCGAAGACGTTTTGGCCGAATATCAAGCATTAAACCAAAGACTGGCCCGCGTCGCGGCGCCGCTGCGTTTGGCAAATGCCGCGCTCTGCCCGCTTACTCGGCGCGACCCCGGGTTTTCAGTGCACAGGCTGGAAGATTACCCGAGACCCGTTCGTCCCATGGCCGAAACTCTGCTGGGTGTAAAACCCGGCGGAATCTATGTTCGGGCCGTGCGGCCCGACACCTCCGCCGCGAAAGCCCGCATTGAACCGGGAGACCAAATCGTCGCCGTGAATGGAAACCCGATTAGTTCTGACTCTCTGATGAAAACCTATAATCGCGCCGTTCTTAGAAATGGCTTCGACAGCGTTTTGTCAAAAGTCAGCATTCGCACGGAAAACGGGCAAGAATTTCTGGCACGTATCCGCCCTGATACGGCGTGCGATATCCCGTCGCGAGTCGTATTTTCAAATGATGTTAATGGCCACACGGATGGGCGAGAGGTCCTTATCACATCGGCGCTGATGCGCTCTGTGCCGGATGACACGAATCTTGCCCTCGTGATTGCTCATGAAATGGCGCATGTGATTGCCGGGCATGTCGAGCGCGCGCCGGCGCAAGCCTTGGAGTTGGAGGCGGACCGCATGGCGCTCGTCCTGATGGCCCGCGCAGGCTACGACGTCGATGCTGCTGTGCGCTATTGGGAAACAGCAGAGCATCCGCATGAAGGGGGGGGCGCTGCGGATAACACCCATCCCTCAACCCGCGAAAGATATAAGAATTTTCAACGGGAATTGGACCGCGTTAAAGCGGCCGCAGATGTCTCACAGCTCAAATTCAAATAGAGTCTTTTCGGTACAAATGCCTAATTGAGGCTATCCAATGCCTTTTGAACATATTTCAATTGGCTATCGACTCCGCCAATCATGCCTTCCGCAGATGCAATGCAGAGCTGTTCTTCGTCCTCATACCAAATTTTCAACAGTCTAATCTTCTCTGACTTAGACAAGGCGGGGTCTTTGGCTAATGCGGCAGGGCTATCAAAATTCGCATATTCAGTTTGGACAGAATTAGGCATAAATCACTCCTTTGACGCCTAACGTAAAAGTCGTGAAATTGTTCCGCCGCCCGGCCTCCGTTAGTGTCCGGAATGGCTGCCATGGTCTGCGTCACCGCCGGGCGTCTCGCCCCGCATCACGACGGGAGCGACGACAGTCAGGTCATCTGAATTTTCAAAATCCAGCGTCAGGACCGCTTCATCGCCCAGCGTCGCCGTTGTCTCAAACAACATGACGTGCAACCCGCCGGGCTTTAAGGCCACCATTTCATCATGAGGTAGGGCAATTCCGTCGACGCGGCGCATTTTCATGACGCCGTCCTCGGTCAAATGGGTGTGGAGTTCAATCCGGCCGCTGACCGGGGATGTGATGGCAAGAAGGCGATCCTCCTTCCCGTAATTCACAAGCTCCATAAAGGCGACGCCCGTTGTTTGCCCGGGAAGCGGCGGATTTATACGCGCATTGGATATTTCAATGCCGTCACCGGGGTGGGTATGTTCACCGCCGCAACCGATGAGCGCGAGGGCAGTCAGGGATAGAAAAATACGGCGCATTTTAAGCTCCTCTAAATCCAATAATTTTTCGAACATCAGCAACAACCGGGTCCGCAATTGCAGCGGCATCATCACCCGCCTTGTTCAAAATTGCGTCAATTTCATCCGGTGCCGCAAGGTAGCGTTTCATCAATTCTGTCACAGGGCGAAGCGTTTCAACCGCAACGTCAGCCAAAGCCGCTTTGAACGGACCGAACTGCCCGCCGCCATGTTCCGCCATAATGTCGGCTTCGGACCGTTCCGACAATGCGGCATAAATTCCAATCAGGTTTGCGATATCGGGGCGGCCGTCTAGCTCCTCAGCATGCGCAGGAACGGCCCCTGTATCCGTTTTCGCTTTGCGGATTTTTTTTGAAATTTGATCCGGCGTGTCGGTCAGGTTAATCCGCGACGCATCGGCCGGATCGGATTTCGACATCTTTTTTGTCCCGTCACGTAAAGACATAACTTTCGCTCCGGGACCGTCAATCAACGGCTCTGGAATGGGGAAGAAGTCGGGCACATCAAAATCATGATTAAACTTTTGTGCGATGTCCCGCGACAGTTCCAAATGCTGTTTTTGATCTTCGCCGACGGGAACATGTGTTCCCTTAAAGGCTAAAATATCGGCGGCCTGCAGAACCGGATATGTGTAAAGACCCACGCTCGCTTTTTCCGCGTTTTTTCCGGCTTTATCTTTGAACTGTGTCATCCGGTTGAGCCAGCCTGTGCGGGCAACACAATTAAAATACCAGGCCAGTTCCGTATGGGCGCGCACAGAGGATTGCGCATAAACAATTGCTTTTTTCGGATCGACGCCCGCCGCGAAATAGGCGGCCGCGATTTCCCGCGTTTGATCGGCGAGCTTGGCCGGATCTTGCGGCACTGTAATCGCATGTAAATCCACAATACAAAAGACACAGTCCTTTTCGTGTTGAAGCTTGGCAAATTTCTTTAATGCACCGAGATAATTTCCAAGGTGCAAAGAGCCGGAGGGCTGCACCCCTGAAAAGACGCGCTCCGGGCCGGAATAGGTTGGGTTTTGTTTTTCGGACATAACTTTTGCTTTCGGGGCTTACGCTTTCGGTGCAGATTTAGAAAATGCCCTGCCTATATCGGCGAGGTCATAGGCCCGCAAGAGGGTTGCAGCGACCCCGTACAGCATAGCCCCTGCACCCGAGACAAGACTCAGCCAGACAAAATCCATGAGAATATTGGACGCTCCCAGTTCCGGGAAATATGACCGACCCCACCATAGACCAAGGCCCATAACAGCAGACGCCAATGCAACGCGCGGCAAATGTTTTCTCAAGCGAGAATCCGGGGTCAGATCACCTGATTTCAAAAGCAGAACCGATAAGCCAATCACATTGACCCAAGCGGCGACAGATGTGGCAAGCGCCAAGCCATGAAAGCCGATAATCTTGAACAGCGTGTACCCCAGAGACAGGTTGATAGCGGCGGAAATTCCGGCCCAAACCATTGGCGTCTTTGTATTCTCGCGCGCAAAAAAAGCCGGCGTCATAACTTTGAGCAAAACAAAGGCCGGAAGACCCAGGGCAAACCAACGCAAAGCCTTGGCCACTTGAAACGTCGTTTCAGAGGTAAACGCCCCGCGCTCATAAATCCCTGAAATCAAAAAATCCGGAATAATATAGAGCGCGACAGCCGCCGGGAGGGTGAGAAATAGTGAAATTTCAATACCCCGATTAAGCGTTGTCTTTGCGACATCATCGCGGCCCGCGCGAATAGACCGAGACAAGCTCGGCAATAATGCGACGCCCATGGCTATGCCAATCATGCCCAGTGGCAATTGATAAAGTCTGTCGGCATAGGTCAGCCAACTGGCGGCACTGGCTTGGGACAGAGCAATGACGTGGCTGACGATGAGATTGATCTGCGTGATACCTGCGCTGATAATGCCGGGAATGCCGAGTGTCACGAGACGCCGAACGCCCGGTGTATAGCGCGGCCGTTTGAGTCCGAATTTAACGCCCGCCTTTCGGCAGCCCCAAAATACGAGGGCCATCTGAACCGCGCCCGACACCGTAATTGCGGCGGATAAGGCCAAGCCAATATTACGTTGGGACCAGTCCAGCCCCCCCGATAAAATCAGCGTTCCAATCATCAAAACATTCAAAACAATGGGGACGCCCGCCGCGAGCGCGAAATGGTTTCTGGTATTTAAGACACCTGAAAACAAGGCCGTCATCGACATGAACAGCAGATAGGGCATGGTTAGCCACGCATAAAGAACAGCCAAATCATAGGGCGTAATCCCGTTGTCTACGGTGGTTTTATCCATGCTAAAGGCAATGATGTTCAGCGACCACGGCATGGTCATCTCAAAGGCAATTACCAGACACGCAACGACAGCGAAGAGCCAGGCGGCGGATTCTGATGCAAAGCCATCTGCGGCCGCTTCTCCGTCTTGCTCTATACGTTTGGCGTAAAGCGGCACAAAAGCCGCATTAAACGCCCCTTCCGCAAACATGCGGCGGAAAACATTGGGGAGTTTGAAAGCCGTGAAAAAGGCGTCCGACACGACGCCCGCACCCAAGAAACGAGCGATGAGGATATCCCGTACCAAACCCAACAAACGCGAGACGAGAGTCAGTGACCCGATAATCGCGGTGGAGCGAAGCAAGCGCATTAGGCGGCTTTAGACTTTGCGTCCGGATCGCGCAAAATATCCAGCAGGCCTGCACGTAATCGCTTCTTGCTTTTTTCATCCAGAACGGAACACCGCACATAAAACACATCAACAGCCATCGCGCCGACAACCTCAATATGGGCTGTTGAAATATCAAAGCCGGCCTCTGTCAAAAAGGCGGAAAGTTCATGGAGCAACCCCACGCGATCCCGCCCTTGAACCTCAATGATGCACGTGTCTTCCGTTTCTGTTTCGGGGAAGCGGACTTTGGCGCGAACGGGAATTGCGCCCGCACGCCGGGATTTCAACCGCTTTGGAATGACCAGACGATCAGTTTTTCCTTGTGCGGCGTGCCGGGCTGTCCCTCGCAAGGCCTCTAGAATATGCGGAGACTTTGCGCCAAAAGCTTCACCGTCCGGGCCCAATAAATAAAAGACGTCCATAACAAGGCCGTCTTCGCCCGTATTTAAACGCGCGCCGGTAATCGACGCCCCGCTGGCCGTAATTGCAAGCGATAAATCGCGAAACAATCCCGTCCGATTGCGGGTTAACACCCACAACTCCGTCACATTGCGGCGAAGATTAAGGTGGGTTTTTGTGGCCGTATCCACGCGCGGATCATGCCCCGCCCTTAACAGTGTCTCAAAAAACTCGGCATGCATAACCATCTTCGCCATTGAGAAACCAAGCAAATAGCCGTCCGGCAAAGGCTTGGTTATCGGTTCGATAAATTTGACCTCTTCCGGGGAGAGGCGCTCCAAAAATTGCTCTTTGCGAGACGCAATCTTCGAAGACGGGGCCAAGTCTGTATGGCCCTCTAAATAATTTTCTGTCGCCAAATAGAGGCTGCGTAAAAGCGTCGCTTTCCAGTCATTCCAAATGCCCGGGCCAACGGCGCGAATATCAGAAACGGTCAGCACAAGCAGTAAGTCGAGCCTGCGTTTCGAGCCCATGAGTTTCGCAAAGTTTTCAATCGTCTCGGGATCAGAAATGTCGCGGCGTTGCGCTGTTTCGCTCATATCTAAATGCCGCCGGACCAGCCAAGCGACATCATCCGTAATATCCTGCGGAATGCCGAGGCGGCGACAGGCTTGATGGGCTAATTGCGCACCTTCGATACATTGGTCGCCTTTGCCTTTGCCCGTGTCGTGCAGAAGACAGGCCAGCATCATGGTGAGGCGTTGTGTTTTGCCAAAGCCCGCAGCGACTTTTGTAGCAACAGGGATGTCATCTTCCAATCGTCCCTTGGCTAAATTATCATAATTATCAATCAGGCGAAGCGTATGCTCATCCACCGTATAGGCATGGTGCATATTAAACTGTGTCCGCGCGACAATCCCGCCAAATTCGGACAAATAACGCCCCAGAACACCGGCCTCATTCATTGTCTTCAACGTTGCATAGGGCGCCTTGGCGCCTAAAAGTGTTTTCTGAAAAATCTCAGAATGTTCCGGATTGTGCCTAAAATCTCGATCAATCAAGTTCCGCCGAAAATCGATGTCAGAGAAAGCATCGGGATGGATGTCAATATTTCGTCGCCCTGCTGTTTCGAAAAGTTGCAAAATTTGAGACGGCTTTTCCCGAATGGTCATCGGATTGGCAAAATTCAAACGTCCATGATCGATAAACAAATCTTTGTTTTTCAGATTTCGACGAGACCCCGGCAGAAACGCATCCAAGCTCTTGGGCAAGCGAATGGCTTTTTCGGCTTCCAGCTTTGCGCAAGCAATCCGTGTGAGGGCGCCCACCTCCCGCGCATTGGTAAAATACTCGCGCATGAATCGCTCAACCGCGACTTCAACCTCCTTGACGTCATGACCCATTTTCGGGGCAAGGCGAACTTGCATATCAAAACTGAGTTGCTCGGTCGGACGGCCCGCCATCCAATGGAGATGGTGACGAGTGCGCCACAGGAAATCCGCCGCACGCCGAAACCGCTTGGCGGCCCGCTCATCAAACAGGCCCATATTGGTATAATCCTGCGCGCGCTGGGGATCCGTAATTTTACCGTCCCGGTCCAAGAAACGCGTAATCCAATAGAGGACATGAAGGTCGCGCAAGCCGCCCTTGCCTTCTTTGATATTCGGCTCAATCACATATCGAGAGTTGCCGTCTTGGGCGTGACGATTATCCCGTTCTTCCAACTTAGCCGAGATATAAGCCCGGCCTTTACCGCGTGTAATCGTCTTGCGAAACTGGCGGTACAGGGTGTCCGATAAATCTTCATTTCCCGCCAAATGACGAACATCCAAAAGGCTGGTCAAAATCGTCTGATCTTCTTTCGCGAGTTTCAAACATTGATCCACGGTCCGCGAGGCATGTCCGACTTTTAAGCCCAAGTCCCACAACATGTAGAGGATATATTCCGTGACCTGTTCAGTATAAGCTGGCTCTGATTTTTCTGATGTTAAAAACAAAAGGTCGAGATCGGATTCGGGTGCCATTTCCCCCCGGCCATATCCCCCAACTGCGCAGAGGGCGATCCGGTCAGCGTCGGCTGGGGTTTCCGGGGCGACAATATAGCGGGTGGTGAAGCCCCAGAGCGCCTTCACAATATCATCGTGCAGGGCGGCAATCACGCGGGCCGTTTCCAGCCCGTCCAGACGCCCGCGCTCAAACCGTTCGCGCGCAAAATCTTTGGATGTCGCCAAATGATTTTTAAGGTGCATTAGAATCTGTGTGCGCAGATTTTTGCCGCCCGCCCCTCCAAGTTTGTCGAGGTCAGCGGATAAGGTCTTCAGGGAGAAACCCGTCGTCGGGGCCGTGACGCGGTCAGGGATTTTTGCCGATTTTTGTGGAGCGCGCGCCATGTCTATCCTGTTTTTTCTTTCGCTTTACCGTGTAACTCATAGAGCAAATCAAGGGCTTGGCGAGGCGAAAGGCTGTCAACATCTAGGCGCGCCAAAGCCAAATCCAAGGCACTGGGTTCAATTGGGGCGGCGACGGCGGCCGTAAATAAAGGCAAACCCACAGGCGCGGCCGCCGTGTTTACAGAATCAGATTCCAATCTTTCCAATACCGCGCGGGCCCGGTCCACCGCCGCCATCGGCAGCCCGGCCAACTTGGCCACTTGCACACCATAGGACCGATCCGCCGCCCCCGGCTTCACATCGTGAAGGAACACGAGATCGCCGTCCCATTCCTTGGCGCGCAGGGACGCATTTGCGGCCCCGTCCAAACCGTCAATTAACTCTGTCAATTCATGATAATGGGTTGCAAAAAGCGCGCGAGATTTATTCACACTCAGCAAATGTTCGACACTGGCCCACGCAATAGACAGTCCGTCAAATGTGGAGGTCCCGCGTCCGATTTCATCCAAAATCACAAAGCTGCGCTCTGTTGACTGATTCAAAATGGCCGCCGTCTCAATCATTTCCGTCATAAAGGTCGAGCGCCCTTTAGAGAGATCATCAGAGGCCCCAACCCGGGAAAATAATTGATCGGCGACACCAATTTCAGCCGCATCCGCCGGAACATATCCGCCTGATTGAGCGAGGATGAACATCAAGGCATTCTGACGAAGATAAGTCGATTTACCCGCCATGTTCGGACCCGTAATCAACGTCAGGCGCGGCGCTGATTTTGCATCGGCGGACAAGGCGCAATCATTAGACGTAAACGCCGGCGCGCCCGATTTTCGCAATGCATCTTCGACAACCGGATGACGCCCGCCTTTGATATCAAAATCAGGACCATCTGACACGACGGGTCGTACGGCTTTGTTTTCTGACGCCCAGACAGCCCAAGCCGCGTGAACATCCAAACGCGCCAAACAAGCCGCCATATCGCGAATACCCTCAACATGGGACGTCACCCGCTCGACAAATCCGTTGAACACGTCAATTTCCAATGCCGTGACTCGTTCTGCCGCGCTGGCAATTTTACTATCCAGCTCTGCCAGTTCAACGGTGGTAAAGCGCACGCCGGAGACCAAAGTTTGTTTGTGAATAAACGGGCTTTCCGGTCCTTTATTCAACATTGTATCCGCGTGTTTCGGGCTGACTTCGACGAAATAGCCCAAGACATTATTATGTTTGATTTTGAGGGTCGTTATGCCCGCGAGCTTCGCATAGTCAGCTTGGAGCCCGGCAATAAGGCGGCGGGAGTCGTCGCGCAGGGTCTTTAACGTATCAATTTCCGGCGACCACCCCGGCGCGATAAATCCGCCGTCCCGGGCAAGCATCGGAACATCGGATTGCAGAGCCTTGGACAAGTCGCGCACGAAGACAGCAATGTCCGGCTTATTTGATAAGCTTATACCGCTAAGGGCCGCCTCTATGGCGGGGGGCGGATTGACATTCGGTTTGGCGGCAAAGCCCGCGACAATAGTTTCGCAAAGCTTCAACGTATTTGCCAAAGCTTGTAAATCCCGCGGGCCGCCGCGACCCAAAGCGAGCCGAGAGGCCGACCGGGCCATATCCCCCGCGCCGCGCAAATGCCCGCGTAAAGATTGGCGAAGCCCCTCATCCGAAAGAAAAAATGCGACGCCGTCCAGCCGCGCATTTATATCAGCCACATCTAAAAGCGGACGGTTCAATCGGGCGGAAAGTTCGCGCGCGCCCGGTCCGGTCACAGTGCGGTCAATCACAGCTAAAAGGGATCCGGCCCGTGCACCCTTCTGCGTGCGGTCAATCTCCAAACTGGCCCGCGTCGCGGGATCAATAGCGAGGAATCCGCTGGTCTTTGAGGCTTTGGGCGAAGACAGTTGCACAGGCGCGCCCGCTTGAGTCAGGGTTAAATAGTCCAGGAGAGCCCCAGCAGCAGCTATCTCAGCTTTTGAAAAATCTCCGAGTCCCTCCAAATCACCGACTTTAAAGCGTTCGGCCAAACGGCGCTCACCCGCGCGGATGTCGAATTTCGTTTCGGGTTGCGGCGTCAGAGCAATACCGTCTAGCGGCAAAGCCGCCATAGCCTGCGCATCCCGGTAAAGGTTTTCAGGCAAGACTAGCTCTCGCGGGCTCAGGGCGGCCAATTGAGCGGGCAGGTCTTTTGCGCTTGAGGCCGAGGTTTTAAATGTACCATCAGACACGTCAGCCCAAGCCAGTCCGTGATCTCCGGCGGCGGTGCGGGCAATGGCGAGGATAAGGTTAGAGCCCCGCGCATCCAGCAGGGAGTCTTCGGTCAAGGTTCCCGGCGTGACGAGACGGACAACCTCGCGGCGGACAACTGATTTGGAGCCACGCTTTTTCGCCTCTGACGGATCTTCGGTCTGTTCGCAGACCGCGACGCGGAATCCTTTTTTGATGAGACGCTGCAGGTAAACTTCGGAGGAATGCACCGGAACGCCGCACATGGGAATCGGCTCGCCAAGATGTTTTCCTCGTTTTGTGAGGGCGATGTCCAGGGCAGCGGCGGCCCGAATGGCGTCGTCAAAAAACAATTCGTAAAAATCGCCCATGCGGTAAAATAAAACAGCCTCCGGTCCCACACCCTCTTTAATGGCCAAAAACTGCGCCATCATCGGCGTGAGTTTATGGGCTTTTTCAGCTTTTGCGGAGGGTGCGTTCATCAGAAAGTCTCAATATTCGCATTCGGCACTGGTGTTATGCCGCGCGCTAAAGGCGTTCCGAAACGCCAGATATAGAGTAAGAGTAATATTGCGGGAACCCCGAATAATGCAGTAATTAAAAAGAATGAAAAACTGCCTACGGCATCATATAAAACACCCGAGAAGCCGGCAGCAACTTTATTGAAGAGCGCCCAGGCCGAGGTCATCAAGGCATATTGGGTGGCCGCATATTCACGGCTGGCAAGCGACGACATATAGGCAATAAACCCGGTTCCAACGATGCCCACAGCGAGATTATCAAAGAAAATTGTGACCAATAACTTCCAAGTCACAGCTCCCGTTTGAAGCGCAAGCCAAGCAAAAGCTCCATTGGTAACAATCATAATGATTGCACCTAAAAAGAGGGCCTTCATCAGACCGTATCTAACAACAACGAGACCACCGATAATAGAGCCCGCGATCATAGGCCACGGTCCGAACGTGCCTTGAACAAGACCGACTTGGGTTTTCGTATAGCCCAGTTCCTCATATAGCGGTTGCGTCATAACGCCCATTGTGAAGTCAGACAGACGATAAATGATAATCAGGCCAAAGACGGGGATTAGCCATTTTCCCAAACGTTTGAACAGGTCCCAAAAAGGCTCAATAACATTAGCTCGGAGTGAATCTTGCCATCCAATAGCGGCACGTCGGTTTGACCCTGGTGGCTCTTTCACAAAAAAGATTATCAAGGCAATGGCACCCATCATTCCAGCTGTTGCGAGATAGGTCACTTGCCAGCTCGCGACATCCGCTAGAACCATTGAATATCCGGCGGCCATGATAGCAAATCGATATCCTAATTGATAGACGGCCGCGAAGGTGGCTTGCTCTTCATTCGTTCCGGATTCAATGCGCCAAGCGTCCACAGCCACATCAAGGGTTGCACCTGAATATGTCAGTATGAAACAGCCTATAATTATGGGGGTCAATGAACCCGCCATATCGGGTGAGGGATTAGCGCCCGAAATCACGACCATTCCGATGACCGTACCAATCACCGCTATCAGCATCCAAGATCGTCTTTGTCCTAGCAGCCTCGTTAACCCAGGAATTTTTGCTCGGTCCACAACAGGGGCCCAAGCAAATTTCAAAGCATAAGCGAGCCCAATCCAATAGAAAAACCCGATTGTTGATTTGTCGATCCCGACTTCGGATAACCAGCGTGACAGTTTTGAGATAAACATCATGAAAGGCAAGCCTGACCCAAAGCCAAGCGCTAACATTGCCAACATTTTTGGTTGAGCATAGCTTCTCAAAGCTTCGGACCATGTATTTTGGTCACTGGGTGTATTGAATTTTGCGGCGGATAACTTCATCCCTAACGCCTAGCCTAAGCGCCGCGCAGACAAAAGGGCCGCTTTACGGCCCTTTTGAGAAAACTCAGATAATGTGAGGCTTTTCTAAGCCGCTTTCATCAAACGGGCTTTGGCCTCGGGGCTGGTCCAATCCTGTACTTTTTCGGTGAGTTCTTCCGCACTGACAGGTTTTGTCATGAAGTCATTCATGCCGGAATCAAAACAGGCGTTCCGATCGTCATCAAAGGCATTTGCGGTTAAGGCAATAATCGGCAGGGCTCGGCTGACATTTGGCAAAGCTCGGATTTTCCGCGTCGCTTCAAGACCGTCCATATTTGGCATCCGCATATCCATGAAAATCAAATCATAGTTGGCGGACCTCATGGCTTCGACCGCGAGAACGCCGTCTTCTACCGTGTCCACAGAATGGCCTTCTGCCTCCAGCAAGGTTCGCGTGAGCAAAGCGTTGATCGCATTGTCTTCGGCGAGCAGGATTCGGATTGGGCCACCTTCGGCTGGCGGTGCAGCGGTTTCAACGGGTGCCTCTTGCGCTGCAGCAGGTGCCGCGTCCTCTGCACCAACGGCTTTCGCGATAACGGCATCTCGCCAATTATTGCCAAGAACAGCTGACTCGTCCTCAATCGGAAGGGCGCGCCGGACAAATTCCCGTTCCTCTTCAACAACCAGGGCCGCTTCAACAACCGGGGCTTCTGCGGCGACTGGCGGCGCAATGGATGTTTCCGTCAAAGCATAGGCGTCGTCGGATGGAATAGGGATTTCCGGAATGTTGATTTCCGGCACGGGGATATGTTCGGGTTCGGCCTGCAGCATGGGAACATCCGGAATTGCGGGGGCCTCAAAACTTTCCGCGGGTATGTGTTGCGCGGGGGCCGCAGGCTGTTCGAACTCAGGCTGTTGGTGAACAGGCGTTTGCTCCATCGCCGGCGCAGCCTCATAGGCGGGCGCTTGAACATTAGCCCGCTGGGCTGCCGGTTGGGCTTGCACCAGTGTCTCGGTGTGATTGGCCTCCGGTTTCGCGGCCTGGGCGGGGTCAGGGTCGGGCATTTGCGTAAAGACAGTGACATTGCGTGCCAGTGCGAAAGCATTCCCATCCGCGAGAGTTTGTTCCATCCAATCATAAACTTGTTCACTGCCCTCGGCGCCCGGCAAGCGGGTTTCAAATCGATAAGGAGCCGCGCCAAGGCCTTGGGGAGCGGGCCAGCCGCCGACGGCATTTCCGCGCCAATCTTCAACTTGTCCGCCATAAAGTCCTAAAAAGGCCGCGTTCACAAACAAAACACGGCCCTGCGCATCACGTTTGATCGCGGGGTCCGGCCAAGGCCAGAATTGCGCGGCAAAGATGTCGTCTGGTGACATGGTTTATCCTCAAGCTTACCAAACCGTCGTTGCACATCCCCGAATTGAGGCACACTTATGGTTAAGTCGTCCTCATCCTTTTGGGGGCCTAATCTAAAAGAACGGTTACCGCAGGCGGTTAAATCCCGCTTTTTCCATCCTTTTTTGGAAGGTTTTGTTAAGATTTGGCCCGCGGAATAAGGTCGTCTTATTAACTATAAAACGGGTTCCGAGGGGTGCGGGACGGGGCGTGCGCGGCAGATGACCCTCCAATAAGCCCCGTTCGGGCGCGACGATGAGACAAAGCTTCGGCAATATGCAGGCGATGAACACGCTCCGACCCGGCAAGATCAGCCAGCGTTCGGGCAACCCGGAGGACCCGGTGATAGCCGCGCGCGGTCAAACCCAAGGTTTCCGCAGCTTGAATCAAGAGCTTTTGCCCATCGCCGTCAGGCGCAGAGACCTTTTCCAGAACAACCTGGCTGAGGGCGGCATTGACCATGCCGTCATTGCGGTCCATTTGACGTGTCCGCGCCTGCGCAACCCGCGCCGCAATTTCGGCTGTTCCTTCGGAGGCAGGGGGCAGGGCCAAATCGGCAGGCGTGACGGCCGGAACGTCAATTTGAATATCAATCCTGTCCATAAACGGACCTGAAACCCGGCCTTGATAATCCGCAGCGCAGCGCGCGCCCCGCCGACAGGCCACACCATCCGCCCCGCCGGTCCCGCATCTGCACGGGTTCATGGCAGCAAACAGCTGGAACCGCGCGGGATAGGTTACATGGGCATTTGCACGGGCAACGGAGATTTCCCCGGTTTCCAAGGGCTGGCGCAGACTGTCTAAGACTTGCGGCGTAAATTCGGGCAGCTCATCCAGGAATAAAACCCCGCGATGCGCCAGAGAGGCCTCTCCCGGTTTGGCTTTTGACCCGCCGCCGACCATAGCAGCCATGCTGGCAGAATGATGCGGCGACCGGAACGGGCGGGCGCGGGACAGCTCACCCTTGTGAAGTAATCCGGCCACGGAATGCACCATGGATACGTCCAGCAACTCATTAGCAGCCAAGGGCGGCAGCAGACCCGGCATCCGCGCGGCCAGCATGGATTTTCCGGACCCGGGCGGGCCGACCATCAAAAGATTGTGCCCGCCGGCCGCAGCGACCTCCAAAGCACGCTTGGCCGTTTCCTGTCCGCGCACATCCCGAATATCCAAGGGGTTTTGCGGTTCAACCATCTGCCCCGCGACAGGACGGGACAGAACTTGTGTGCCTTTGAAATGATTGATCAGCTGCACAAGGGTTTGCGGCGCGAGCAGAGGAAGCTCCCCCGCCCACGCCGCCTCTGCCCCATTGGGCTCGGGACAAATTAGTCCGAGGTCATAACTGGCCGCCATGACAGCGGCGGGGAGCGCACCCGGCACCGCGCAAATCGTACCGTCGAGGCTTAACTCGCCAATGGCGGCAAATCCCTCAACGGCATCCGCCGGGATGGCGCCAATTGCCGCCAAGAGGCCGATAGCGATAGGAAGATCATAATGCGCGCCTTCCTTGGGCAAATCGGCCGGGGCCAGATTAATGGTAATCCGCTTCCCCGGGAGATGCAGGCCGAGGGAGACAAAAGCCGCGCGAACCCGGTCACGGGCCTCCGAAACGGATTTATCGGCCAAACCAACCACATTAAAAATTTGCTTGCCGCCGGACGTCACCTGAACTTGGACATCGACCCGGCGCGCTTCTGTGCCTTGGAATGCGACAGTCGTTATACGGGCAACCATTTTGGCCTCTGAGTGGGTTTTGGACGACATCACAGAAACAGATTAATAGGAACAAATCAAGAACTTTTGAAAAAACTCAATATTTTTGCAGCCTGTGGTTAGTAGGATGCGGCAAATTGACTTGATTAACAAATGTTTAAAACGCAGACTTTGGGCAGGCTGCACATATCGTGCTGTTTTTATGAATTGGGGAAAATTATGGATATTGTTAGCTTAGGCCTCGGCCTTCTCAGCGGCGGCGCAGGCGGTTTACTGGGTGGAAAACTAACGAACTCCGGCATGGGTAAAGCCGGTCAAATGTTGACAGGTATCGTCGGCGGTACAGGCCTTGCGGCCCTCGCGCCAATGATTCCTGGACTGGATGGTATTTTTGCAAGTCCGGCGGCAGGTGCAGGTCTGAATGTTTCAAGCATTCTTGGCGGCATCGTATCCGGTGGTGTTGGCGGAACAATCCTGTCCTTCATCATGAGCAAAGTTATGGGCAATAAAGGCTAACCCCTGACCCATCACAAAATAAAGACGCCCGGACGTTTGTTCGGGCGTTTTTTTGCCCAAACCCTAGAGGAGGCTATGGCTTCCAGACTTGGTCAAGGGTCGCGCTTAACAGATCTACCCTCGCTCGGCGCCTGGCGCCTTCGCCGAAATATCCACTGGGCCAAGACCAATACAGCGACAATAACGGGAAGACCCCATATGGCGCTGGAGATGACCCGAAACATTCCGCCTGCCAAGAGCCGAAGGTTTCCGGAGTCTGATAAGGCCATCACGTCGAATGTCTGAATAAAGCCCAGCCCCATGAGCCCCACAAACACAATCACAGCCGCAAATATAATTGCAAGAATAGGGCGTTTCTTCCATTTGATGACAATCAAAAAAGGGAGAGCCAAAAAGATTAAAATGAATAGAAGTGCAGTTCCGATGACAAAGCTCATAGTCAGCGCGACGTCTTCGCCAACCCAATGCACCGAACCGCACGATACCCCTTTATCCCCGCCGGAAATAATAGCGGTTTTTCGCTGATGCGCAGCGGATCACGCATGTGATAGCCTCGCGCATCATGGCGAACAATCATGGCCCAATGAGAGCGGCCGTTCGGCAGATAAAATTGAACCATCGGGTAATCCCCGCGCCGCAGACACGCATCAATCGTCGGGGCATCAACTTTGTCATAATAAGTGGTAACAGCGCGGCCATCCGTGACGCGGCGAATACCATCCCAAATCAACCACCCCTTTTGGGTATAGCTTTTGGTCTGTGTCAGCCGCGCGTTTAAGTCTTTGGGATTAGTTTGAAAGCCAAGATTGGTCAGCGCCATTGACGCCGCCGTGACGAGACAACCCTCACCGCCCATAGTGTCGCGGGTGTTGCCCAGAAAGTCTGACGCCCATCTTGGATCTTTTTGCGAATAAACAATGGCGTCCCGCAGCGCCAAACCCTCTGCGGTTTCATGCGTCTTGCTTTTGGTGTCCGGCTTTGGCGTAGACCCGCAAGCGGATAAAGCCAAGGCCGACGCCAATATGAATAAAAGCCGTTTCACAGTGAACGGGGCGTAAAGAAAAAGTCTTTGCGGGGCGTTAAAATGGGCGGACCGCCCACCATATTTGCGCGGGTTAGCCGTCACCATCTGTTACAGCGCCGCTTTGCAGCTGAATATAATTTTGAATCCCCATCTGCTTGATGAGGTCGAATTGCGTCTCGAGATAATCAACGTGCTCTTCTTCTTCGGTCAAAATTCTTTGCAGAATATCGCGTGTGCCGTAATCGCGAACCTTCTCGCAATGCTCCACTGCATCGCGGTACATCGGGACGGCATGATCTTCGAGTTTCATATCGCATTGCAGAATTTCTTCGACCGTTTCGCCGATATGCAATTTGCCGAGGTCCTGGAGATTAGGCAGTCCGCCAAGAAAGAGAATCCGCTCGATAATTTCATCGGCGTGGTTCATTTCCTCGATGGACTCTTCATATTCTTTCTTCGCAAGTTTCGTTACGCCCCAATCTTTGAGCATCCGCGAATGGAGGAAATATTGGTTGATGGCTGTCAGCTCTGCCTTCAATGCCGTATTGAGCCATTTGATTGTTTCAGGATCACCGCGCATTTTAATCTCCATGACTTGTGTCTGTAAGTTTTAGTTACGCGCTCGTGAGGCAAGTTGATTGCGGGCGTCAACGGAAAAGGGTGCAGGTGAAAGTCATTCGCGAAAATTTCTTCGCGGCTGCAAATCAATTGCAAAAAAGCGGGGGCGTTTGGTTACTCTGCCACTTCCAAAGCCGGGTTGGCCATGCGCCACGCCTGCAGCCGGGATTCGATGTCCACCCGGCACTGACCGCAATTAAACCGGGTCCCACAGGCGCGCTGTACGCAGGCCGCAGATTCAGCGCCATTAGCAGCAGCGGCGTCCACCTTGGCGGTGTTAATATTATTGCAGATGCAATGTATCATGCATCTTCGCTAGCCCAGTTAAGAATGAGTGTCAACTACTTTGCAAATCATTCGCAGTAACACTTTTGTCGCCGATAAGATTATTTCGGCGTGAGGCGTATCAAGCGCCCATTTGTACCGCTCTCAATTAAAACCAGAACGGATCCATCCTGACCAATCCGCACATCGCGAATGCGGCCGTCCAAATCCGCCAACACGCTTTCCTCGCCAATGCTTTTACCATTTTCCAAATCCACACGGCGCAGGTCGCGGCTGGCCAGGCCGCCAATTAACGCATCGCCGTTCCACTCCGGGAACATATCGCCGCGATAAATCGCCAGACCCGACGGCGCGATGGAGGGTGTCCAGCCATGGACGGCATCAACCGTGCCGTCGAATGTTTCATAAGGGGTTATTCGGGCACCTTGGTAATCCCGGCCTGTCGTGGCGAGCGGCCAACCATAATTTGCCCCCGGTTCAATCCGGTTCAACTCAGCCCCGCCGCGCGGACCATGTTCATGTTCCCACAAAGTTTTGGTCTGTGCGTCATAAGCGAGGCCTTGGACATTTCGGTGACCCATAGAATATATCTGGGGTTTAAACTCCCGACCGTCTTTGGACCGCCCAAGGAAAGGATTGTCTTGCGGTACGCCGCCATCCCGGGTCAGGCGTACAAGCTTGCCCAAATGCGTGTCCGCTTTTTGTGCGTCTTCCCGGTAGGCAAATCCATCTCCCAAACTCAAGACCAGCGTGTCATCCGGTAAGAACGCAATCTTGCCGCCAAAATGCGACGCGGCCGCTTTGGGCGGGCTGGCGCGGAAAATGACAAGCGGGTTTATTAAATTTCCGTCGTCCAGCTTTGCGCGCAAAAGAGCCGTCCCGTTTTCATCATCATTCCCATAAGAATATGAGACGTAAATTTCCGACGTCGTTTTAAAATCCGGCGCGAGGGCAACTTCCAACAGGCCCCCCTGCCCGCTGGCATAAATATCAGCAGGCAGGCCCTTAATTTCCTCGCGGTCGCCGCGGGTCGAAACCCGCAAAAGCGTCCCTGATTTTTCGGTGATTAGGAAGGTTCCATCCGGTAATTCTGCAAAGGCCCAAGGGTTTGCCAATCCCGATTGGAGGTCAGTCACGGTAAATGCGGTAGAGGGGACTGTTGTCAAATCCGGAGCCGGCTGAGGTTCCTGACACGCGACCAACATAAATATCGCGGCACACATTCCAAATTTCATCGCACGCATTCTTTAACTCCGCTTGACCTAATATCCCGTTCCCCCTTAGCCATAAAGTTATGGACGGAATTTTCAAACGGATTGGCAGTTGGTTGGCCGCGGTGCTCACCACGGTGGTGTTGGGCGTGTTTCTGCAAACGCAAAATGTTCTGTCTCGACTGGAAGAGATAGGTGCAGAAATTGGCCTCATGGAACGCCTGTCCATGTCATTTTATGACCTGCGGTATTTAGGGTCGCTCTATATTATATTCGTTGGCATCGCCTTGGCCATCGCCTTTTTAATTGGCGGTCTGGTTTACCGTTTTGCGAAATTTGGACGCCCTCTTGTCTATATCGTCGCGGGTGCAACGGCCTTGCTCGTCATGCTTTTCGGAATGAAGCAGGTTTTCTTTGATATCCATATGATTGCGGGCGCGCGAGATGGGTTTGGGATTGGCCTGCAAATGCTGGCCGGCGCGGTGGGGGGTTTTGTATTTTCATGGATGAGCCGCGGACATAACAAAGCCTCGATCGAAAATGTCCCTGCCGAAAAAACCCCAGAAGAAAAAACCCCAGAAGAAAAAACAGAGGCTGAATAATTTAACAGGCCAACCCGAAACCGCACGCGGTTTCGGAAGCTTCGCTATAATCGGCCCTCGACCGGTTTTGGGCGTTACGTCGTCACCTCACGATGACTAAGTATTCATGCTATCAAAGAAATCTGCATTTGATTTATTGTCTTTCAATTTCCCAAGCAGGAATTCGATAGCATCCATTGTTCCCATGGGGTTGAGGATGCGGCGCAGGACGTAAGTTTTTTGCAGCTCATCAGCCGGCACCAAAAGCTCTTCTTTCCGCGTCCCGGATTTTGTGACGTCAATGGCGGGGAAGATACGCTTATCCGCGACTTTCCGGTCAAGCACGATTTCGCTGTTACCCGTCCCTTTAAATTCTTCAAAGATAACCTCGTCCATACGAGAGCCTGTATCGATAAGCGCCGTCGCAATGATTGTTAGCGAGCCACCTTCTTCGATATTTCGCGCGGCGCCAAAGAAACGTTTCGGACGTTGCAGGGCATTGGCATCCACGCCGCCGGTGAGAACTTTACCGGAAGACGGAACAACCGTGTTATAGGCCCGGCCCAAACGGGTGATGGAGTCGAGTAAGATAACAACATCTTTGCC
>CALFWV010000178.1 GCA_937927825.1 uncultured Caulobacterales bacterium
ATAAAGGTCTTGATGAATGTGGCGATAGATGTGCTGCAAATGAAATATTTAACGCCGGAGCAGGTCGCCGCCTCTCATGCGGGTATGGGGCTGGATATACAGCTCATTCATGACGGCACCTATTATTGCGTGTGGGGTGAAGGCCGAATTGTAGGCTGCGGCGGATGGTCATATCGGTCAACCCTATACGGAGGCAGCCATTCCGCTGGCCGAAATTCCGCCTGTTTAGATCCTGAAACAGACAGAGCCCGGATTCGGGCCATGTACACACATCCCAATTTTACCAGACGCGGTATTGGGCGATTAATTCTGGATGAATCTGAAAATGCAGCGAAAGCGGCAGGGTTCAAGGCCGTTGAGATGGCGGCGACCCTCGCGGGCGAACCCTTCTATATGCGGTGTGGATATGTCGTTGAAAACCGGTGGCAGGATGAAAACGGTGCCGTGCCGGTTCCGCTTTTGACAATGGCAAAGACGTTGTAATTTCTTTGTGTGGTGAATATCCAATCAAAAGTTGAATTTAACGCAATTATTCCCGTTGCAAGCCACCTGATTCAGAAAAAATTAAAGCTGACAACCCAAAGTCATGGCTCAAATCGGGACGGGTCTAAGATGTCAGCACTTTCACGCTTAAGTAAAAAGCAATGGCGCAGCGAGCCTCTTAAAGATGTATCGAACATCCTTAATGCGTCCAATATGGCGTTTGCTCGAGTAGATAAGGACAAGGTCGTCCAACACGTCGAGGGCGACGTCGCCGGTATTCTGGGCCTTGGTAACAATGAAGATCTTATTGGGGCCATTGTCACGGAAACATTGGGAGCATTTAGGATAGAAGACCCTGCCTCCGGCGTTCAAATCAATACGCAACAAATGGCGGATTTGATTGACCAGTCACTTCAGTCTGACAAACCCCACAGAAAAGCTGTTATTGTAACAACTCTGGACGGACGCCGTGTTCGGGTGAATACATGGTATGAAGGGAGCGAGGGCTATACAATCGTCGTCCGAGATATCACGACCAGCAGCCGCTATAGAAACCTGTTTGAAATCGCGATGACAGCCGCCGACGCCGGTTTTTGGTCAATGGATTTCAAATCCGGGAAGTTCATTTATTCGGATTCTGTTACAAGTCGCTTGACTCCGGACGAGCAGCGAAAATTGGAAACTGATGGGTTGTTTTCCATAATCCATCCTGAGGACGTGGCTGCGATGGTTTCCGAATGGAGCGATATAGTCCAGAACCGCCGCGATTTTGATTTGAAATACCGCGTCCGGATTAAAAGTCATGGAGATATGTGGCAGCGGTCCATTGGCCAAATCACCTGTGCGCCGGACGGAACGCCGCTGGGCGCAACGGCCTTTGTCATGGATATTAGCGAAGAGGTGAATAAAACCGAAGCGCTTAGCGCCGAGCGATCCGCTTCAAAAGCCAAATCCGAGTTTTTGGCGCGCATGAGCCATGAAATACGCACGCCGTTAAACGCAATCATCGGGATGAGCGACAGTTTGAAAGACGTAAATCTTAGCCCCGATGTGCGCGACGTCATTACCGATATTGAAGATGCTGCCGAAGGGTTACACTATTTACTCTCTAAGACTTTGGACCACGCCAAACTCATGAGTGATAATGTTCATATCAACCTCGAGTCCGATGATCCGCGGCGTGTCATCGGAACCGTGGCGCGATTGTGGAAACCTCAAATGAATAGCAAGGGGTTGAATTTTAAGATTGTTATTGATCCTGACCTACCTGCCTCCATCTTATTGGATGAATTTCGGTTACAACAATGTTTGAATAATTTGTTGTCTAATGCGGCAAAATTCACAAAGGGCGGCAGTGTCACGCTTTTGGCTCGGAAAACGGATATTGGCGGCAGCCCGTCTTTGGTGTTTGCCGTTAAAGACACCGGCATTGGCATGTCCTCTGATGAGGTGACACGTATTTTCGATCCGTTCACTCAGGCGGATGATTCTATTCAACGCGAATATGGCGGAACGGGATTGGGCATGAGCATTACCAAGAATTTGTGCGAGCTGATGGGCGGTCAAATTCGGGTGAAATCTTCGCGCGGGCAGGGGTCTACTTTTGCCCTTATTTTCCCCATTCTGGTCTCGCCCGATGTCGCGTTAACGCCGCCTCTAGCTGCAGCGGTAAATGCGGATAGCCCAGCCGTAATTCCGGAGTCCGAAAAAAAACAGGACGCGATCGCCGACCCTCTTCAAGCCGCCGACTCTCTTCAAACCGAAGTCGTGGACACCTCACCGGCACTCGCAGAAAAAAAACCCTTTGAGGGCCTGAATGTGCTCTGCGTTGAAGATAATCCGATAAATCAGAAGGTCGTCAAACGCCTGATTGGAGAACGTGTTAATCAACTATATTTCGCAGATAATGGCCGCGAAGCGCTCAATATCCTAAATACCGCGCCCGTTGATGTGGTCCTGATGGATATTCATATGCCGGTCATGGACGGGATAGAGACGACATTGGAAATCCGTAAATCGAGTGAGACCTACGCAAATGTTATCATTATCGCTTTGACCGCAGACCCTGATTATCAGCAACGCCGCATATGCCGCAATATCGGAATGGATGATACGATCGCAAAGCCCGTGAAACGCGAAGATATCTTGCAGGCCTTTGATCGCACATTGTCAAAGCTCTCTGAAAATTATGGGCAGGAAGTGGCCCTCAGCGCGTAAATCTAGCTCGGGACGCCTTCAAACTTTCCGTCTTTTTCTAGGGCCGCCTGCCATCCCGGCCGGGCCTCCATCCGGGTAATATAATCTAAGATTTGTGGATATTTGTCAGATAAAGCCCCGCGCAATTTCGCCATGTGAAGCGTGTACCCCATCGCAATATCCGCCGCCGTAAATCTATCTCCGGCCAAAAATTCTGAGGTCGTTAATTGGATGTCCATAGCGGTTAAAGCGGCTGTGAGGCGAGGCTGGATGAATACAGATTTCAGCGTTTGTTCGACCTTGCTGATAACGGGGCGCACCAGAAAAGGTGAGCGCTCAGCGGCGAGCCCTAAGACAAAGCCAAAAGTTTGCATGGGCTGTAATGTGCCTTGCGCCGTATGAAACCAAAACAGGTAATCCGCGCGGAGCGGGTCATCCGCAGCGGGGCGCAAATCAGAGCGGCCGGATTGATCGACAATGTAATCAATGATCGCATTGCTTTCCGACAAGACCACCGCCCCGTCTGTTATAACAGGCGCGGTCCCCAGCGGTGAAAGCGCTTTATAGGCTTGCGGGGCCAGCATTGTCTTCGTGTCTCGGTCGTACATCTCAAAGCCATAAGGCGCGCCGATTTCTTCCAGTAACCACAGAATTCTGATGGACTGGGAGTTTTCCAAATGATGCAAGGTAATCATAATGGCTGGTCTTTCGCGACTAAACTAGACGGCAAAATTATCAATGAGGCGCACACTGCTGTCCCCGTTCGGGCAATGGGCCGCCACGAGCACGCGCGCAGGGCCGTCGAGATAGCCGCCTTCCAAAACGGTGAGGGAGTTCGGGCTACGGACCTCCACATAATCTACGGAAGAAAACCCGGCGGCAAGGAGCGCGGCTTTGGCGGCATCTGTGGCTTTATCGACATGTTGACCTGCGCGCATATCGGCGGCGCAATTTTTCATAATGCCGTTGAGTTTGCGCGCAAGCGTCAGGCCTGTTGCATCGAAATAGGCATTTCGGGACGAGAGGGCGAGGCCGTGCTCATCCCGGGCAATCGGCGCGCCGATAATTTTAATGGGCATGTCCAGATCATCTACAAGGCGGCGGATGGTGGCGAGCTGCTGGTAATCTTTTTCCCCGAAAATGGCCGTATCGGGTTGCACGCGGTTAAAGAGTTTTGTCACGACAAGCGCAACGCCGTCAAAAAAAGTCGGCCGATAATCCGTCTCCAAACCTTTGGCCACTCCGCCAACTGTCACGCTGGTTGCGTGATGAACGTCATAGATTGTTTGTGGGTCCGGCACGTAAATAAGGTCCACGCCTTCGGCTTTCAGCAAACGCGCGTCTTCCTTTTCTGTTCGGGGATAGGCGTCCAAATCTTCACCGGGGGCGAATTGGGTGGGGTTGACAAAAATGGAGACGACGATGCGGTCTCCATATTTTTTGCCTAAACGCACAAGGGTGAGATGACCTTCATGCAGCGCGCCCATTGTGGGCACAAAGACAATTCGGTCGCCTGATCCCCGCCAGCCCCAGGTGACCTTTCGCAAGTCTTTTTCCGTTCGCACGATTTCCATGAGATGCGTTTACGGGTTAAGGTGCGATAAGCCAACATTTGGTTTGCGTTTGGGCGGCCTGTACTTTCGCACATGCTGCCTTTGCATCCTCTGGAGACAGACCGGCGAGGCGCGCGTTGAAAACGGGGATGCCGCCCAAAAACCCACTGGTGATTTTGGGTTCGGATTGCGGGGCGAGGGCGGCAGCCGCCACTAAAGCTTCGGATTCGGATGACAGGCCGCGTAATTGAATAGCCCAAGGCTGCGTCTCGCGGCGTATGGAGGCTCCGCGCAAAACGGTCGTTGGGGTTGAATTATTCGCGAGGATAAGGGCCGGTGTCTCGGCTTGCGGAACAACGCCCATCACGTCAAATCCCCGCTCGACCAAATCCCGCATATGGGCGTTGCGGCTTTTCCCGCTGGCCCCGCCCAAAACAATCGCGATTTGCCGTCTGTTATTGCGCATGGCACTCACCATGAGGTTATAGCCGGACGCATTTGTAAAACCGGTTTTGAACCCGTCGACGTCTGGCATATCATGCAGCAGAGCATTTGTATTTTTTTGCCCGCGAAAATGGGTCTGACCGAAATAGTGATACCGATCATAATGCGTCGTCAAAATGGA
>CALFWV010000179.1 GCA_937927825.1 uncultured Caulobacterales bacterium
GTGTTTAGGGTCATAAAGGCCATGAGAGCCGATAGTCCCGCAAATAGGACAACAGCCTTAGGCCATTTATAACACCGATCCAAACAAGCTGATATGGTCGCAACTCCGAGCAATACCCAGCCTAGAACTATAATATGTTTGAGCGTCGAGGGCGCATGAATACCGGCATATGTCGCGTCCATCGCGAAAGACATAGGCTTATCATCGGCAAAGATCACGGCCGCGATAAAGAGCGGCGCAACCAAGATGCGTTGGATCATAAGCGGAAGTAAAAACAGGCTGAAGTCAATTGGTCTAAGTTGCCACCACCTTAAATATGTCTCGCGCCTAAACCGCACTTCCGCCTACCGTTATGTTTTCCACGTAAAGGCTGGGTTGCCCAACGCCGACCGGAACGCCTTGGCCGGCTTTTCCGCAAACACCGATACCGGGGTCCAGTTCCATATCATTCCCGACATGGCGGATTTGAGTGAGGACCGTTGGTCCGTCACCGATGAGGGTCACGCCTTTCAGCGGTTCGCCGACTTTTCCGTCGCGCACGCGATAGGCTTCGGTACACTGGAAGACAAATTTGCCGCTGGTAATATCGACTTGTCCGCCGCCGAAGTTGGTGGCGTAGATACCATCTTTCAGTTCGGCCAGCATTTCACCGGGGTCGCGCTGCCCGCCCAACATAAATGTATTCGTCATGCGTGGCATGATGGAATGGGCGAAACTTTCACGGCGGCCATTTCCGGTTGCCTCAACGCCCATCAGGCGGGCGTTTTGGCGGTCCTGCATAAAGCCAACGAGAATCCCGTTTTCAATTAGGGTCGTGCGTCCTGTGGGTGTGCCTTCATCATCAATGGTCAGGCTGCCGCGCCGACCGGCGATTGAGCCATCATCGACAACTGTAACGCCGGGGGATGCGACGCGCTGCCCCAGCATGCCGGCAAAAGCGCTGGTGCCTTTGCGGATGAAATCACCCTCTAATCCATGGCCCATGGCTTCGTGGAGCAGGACCCCCGGCCAGCCGGGCCCAAGGACGACATCCATTTGACCCGCTGGCGCAGGTACGGATTCGAGATTTACTTGCGCTTGGCGAAGCGCTTCTTGGGCAAGGGGCTTCCAGAACTCCGGTTGAATGTAGCCGGCATAGGCCTCTCGCCCGCCCGCGCCGGCAAATCCCGTTTCGCGGCGACCGTTCTTTTCTGCAGTGATCATAATGTTCAATCGGACGAGGGGACGGATGTCGTCATACCGCTCACCGCCGGCCCGCAAGATTGCAATGGCCCGGCGGTTGGCACTCATGGAGGCCGTCACTTGGACAACTTGCGGGTCGAGCGCGCGGCAATAGGCGTCAATTTCTTGTAACAGCTCAACCTTTACGCCGAACCCGGGGGAGGCGACCGGGTCAATGTCCGGATAGAGCGAGGTGTTGGTCCGGCGAGGCGCGGGCGAGGCCGTGCCGTCATATCCCTGTTTAGAGAGGCTGACCGCATCCGCAGCGCGGCCGAGGGCGCCCGGTGATAATTCTGTTGATTGCGCAAAGCCGGAGGTTTCGCCCGCAACGCAGCGCAAGCCGAACCCGCGGGACGTGTCGAAACTGGCTGTTTTTAAACGACCATCATCAAAGGTCAGCGATTCGGACGCTGATCTCTCTACAAAAAGTTCTCCGTCATCAGCACCTCTGAGGGCCTCATCCAATTCAGATTGAGCCGTTTGCGCGTCGAGGGCGCTATCATCAAATACAAAATCGGTCATAGGGGCTTTCTGTTGGGCAAAAATCCTTTGAATTTTCGCCGTTATAAGGCTTTATCTAAGGGTTGTCTCGCTATAGACAACCGTTGAAATGCGACAATTGGCGCTGGAATCCGTAGGGGACTTTTCAGCATTGGGCGCATATAAGCTGACTACGCCTCCCGAGATCTCTCCTGAGGCGCAACTTCCAAGAGGGACACATGCGGTCTAAGAACACAATAATAGCACTCGCCGTGGCGATTGTTTTAGCTGTTATCAGCTACGTCATTTTGGCTTTTGTCGGCTTGAGCGGAGAGCGCGGCATGGGCGTGCCGGCTGATAATGGTTTCTACCTTCAAGATTCCGCGACGCCTGTTATGGATGATTTGACGAAGGTGTATAACCTCGTGACCTATATCATCTCCGGCATCGTCGCCTTTGTTTTGGGCCTTATGGCTTACATTATGATAAGGTATCGCGAGAAAGCGAACCCGGTTCCGTCTAAAACATCACATCATGTCGGGTTGGAAGTCGCTTGGACAATTATTCCGGTCCTTATTCTTATCGTAATTGCCATCCCGTCGATGAACCTGCTGTATAAGCAGGACGTCATCAAGGACACGGAAGTCACCATCAAGGCGGTCGGTAACACTTGGAACTGGGCTTACACCTATCCAGACCATGAGAATGTTGAAGAAATCATTTCTAACCCTTTGGATGAAACTCAATCTAAAGAAGCCGGCAAGCCTTACTTGCTCGCGACGGATGCAGCAGTCGTCGTCCCGGTCGACACAAATGTAAAAGTGCTCGTGACCTCTATCAATAATATGCACAGCTGGACGGTCCCAAGCTTTGGTATCAAGATGGACGCCGTTCCCGGGATTATCAACGAAACTTGGTTCCGTGCAAATCGCGAAGGCACCTTCTACGGACAGTGTTCAGAGATCTGCGGTATCAAACATTACTACATGCCGATTGAGGTGAAAGTCGTGTCCAAAGCGGAATATGCGCGCTGGATTGCCAATGACGGGTCATTCACAACATCGGTCGCAAATAATAATTCTATATTGGGCGGCGGTAAAACCGCGGCTCAGAAATAGGAGAGAGTAAAATGGTAGCCCTTCCTGGTGAAAACACGCCCGCCGAACCATCTTCATATGATGATGACGGCAAACCCGGTTTCTTTGCACGTTGGTTCTATTCAACCAATCATAAGGATATTGGTACGCTTTATCTTATCTTCGGGATTATTTCCGGACTGATTGGTGGTTTCCTGTCCTTTATGATGCGGATGGAGCTGGCTGATCCCGGCATTCAGTTCTTCACGAATGAACATCAATATCTCGTCTATGTTTCCATGCATGGCCTGATTATGATTTTCTTTATGGTGATGCCGGCCTTGATTGGCGGTTTTGGCAACTGGTTTGTTCCGATTATGGTCGGCGCGCCTGACATGGCCTTCCCGCGTATGAATAACCTGTCGTTCTGGCTTCTGCCGACGGCTCTCATCTGTCTCTTGATAAGTTTTGTGGTGCCGGGGAATGCGAACGGCAATGGATTTGGGGGAAGCTGGGTTATGTACCCGCCACTCTCGACGACGGGGCATCCGGGTCCCGCATTTGACTTCATCATCATTGGTCTTTTGGCAGAGGGTTTCTCATCCATCTTTGGTGCGATTAATTTTATCACGACTATTTTGAACATGCGTGCGCCGGGTATGACACTTCACAAAATGCCTTTGTTTGCGTGGTCTGTTCTCGTGACGGCGTTCTTATTGCTCTTGGCCCTGCCGGTTCTTGCGGCGGCATTGTTCATGCTGTTCACTGACCGGATTGCAGGCGGAACTGGCTTCTTTGATCCGGCGCGTGGCGGGGATCCGCAGATGTTCCAACATTTATTCTGGTTCTTCGGCCATCCTGAAGTTTACATCATGATTTTGCCGGCCTTTGGTATTGTCTCGCACATTGTCTCAACCTTTTCGAAGAAGCCAATCTTTGGCTACCTCGGAATGGCCTATGCGATGGTTGCGATTGGCGTTGTCGGCTTTGTTGTCTGGGCTCACCATATGTACACGGTGGGTATGGATGTTGATCTGAAAGCGTATTTCCTTGCGGCAACTCTGGTGATTGCCGTGCCGACGGGCGTGAAAATCTTCTCATGGCTCGCGACGATGTGGGGCGGGTCCATTCGCTTCACAATACCGATGCAGTGGGCGCTGGCCTTTATTTTCCTATTCGTCGTTGGCGGTGTGACCGGTGTGATGCTCGCCAATGCGGGTGTGGATGCTTACCTTCATGATACATATTATGTCGTGGCCCATTTCCATTACGTTCTGTCGATGGGCGCGGTCTTTGGTATCTTTGCCGGTTTCTACTATTGGTTCGGTAAAATGTTCGGCGTGATGTATAATAAATGGCTCGCCGCGGCCCACTTCTGGCTTTTCTTTATCGGCGTTAACGTCATCTTCTTCCCCCAGCATTTCCTCGGGTTGAACGGTATGCCGCGCCGCTATGTTGACTATCCGGAAGAATTTGCCATCTGGAATGCGGTGTCTTCCTATGGCGCGTGGATTACCCTCGCGGGTGTTGCGTTCTTCTTCCTGATGCTCATTGAAGCTCTTATCCTCAACCGCAAACGTGTCGGTGATAATTATTGGGGCGAAGGGGCGACAACGCTGGAGTGGACATTGTCCTCACCGCCGCCTTATCACCAATTCAACACGCTCCCGCGTATTGAGGATAATGCAGAGCATTAAGCCCTCAGAGAATATGAAAAAGATAAAGTCGCTCTATCTGGAGCGGCTTTTTTTGTCTCTTTTCCAACTGCGGCAAATGTTCATGCGCTCTTGTGAGTCGCCGCCATTTAGACGATATGGACGGCAATGAGCTTAGACACACATATCGCAGGTGATGAGCCTGTCGCTTTGGCGGGGGCAGGGCTGTCCTTGGCCGGGCCGCGTGACTTTTTTCAGCTCATGAAACCGCGCGTTATGAGTCTCGTGATTTTTACGGCGATTATCGGCTTGCTCGTCGCGCCGGGGTCTTTGCCGCTTTATAATTCTGTTATGGCGATATTCTGTATTGCTGTCGGTGCCGGTGCGTCCGGTGCGCTGAATATGTGGTATGATGCCGATATTGATGCCCAGATGACGCGCACAAAAAAACGGCCGCTGCCGCGCGGCGTGATGGAGCCGCGCACAGCGCTGACTTTCGGATTTTTACTCTCAGTCGTTTCTGTCTGGATGCTCGGCCTCGCGACAAATTATGTTGCTGCAGGATTGCTGGCTTTCACGATATTTTTCTATGTCGTGATTTACACCATGCTGCTCAAACGCCGCACCCCGCAAAACATCGTCATCGGCGGCGCCCCGGGGGCCTTGCCGCCCATGATTGGTTATGCCGCTGTGACAGGGACTGTGACACTCGACAGTATCATTTTATTTCTGATTATCTTCATCTGGACTCCGCCACATTTCTGGGCCTTGGCTCTCTATAAACTGAGTGATTATGGGCGCGTTGGTATTCCGATGATGCCAAATGTCGCCGGGCCAAAATCCACGCGAAATCAAATATTTGGTTACGCCCTTGCGCTTGCGGCTGTCGCTGCGGCTCCGGTGCTGACGGGGTTGAGTGGCTCCGTTTATGGTTTTGGTGCGTTTCTGTTGAACGTGGGTTTTCTGGCTCTCGCCTTTAAAGTTTGGCGGTCTCGCGCCGGTGAAAAAGACGAGGTCCAGCCCGAGAGCCTTTATGAGGTTCAAAAGGGAGATCGCGATGCGCGGAACCTCTTCGCATTTTCAATCTTTTATCTCTTCGCCATGTTCGCCCTGATTGGTGTCGACTATCTCTTACCCGGAAGTTTCTAACATGCAGGAATATCGCGATCGTCCGACAAAATTTTCTAAACCGACCGATGCCGAGGTAAAGGCTAGAACAAAGCGCAATCTCGCATTGGCGGGCGGTTTGTTGCTGTTTGTAATCCTAGTATTTGTAACCATGGTTAGCAGAGGAGAGTTGCCAGGTGCCGTCTAACAAGAAAACGATGATTATTTTGTCCGGCGTTGGCATTGCAATGCTAGGGCTCGGTTTTGCCTCTGATCCTCTTTATGATACATTTTGCCGGGTCACCGGATACGGCGGAACCCCTAAAATTGCGGATGCAAACCTAACTGAAATTATTGACCGAGTTGTCACAGTCGAGTTTGATTCTAACGTTGCGCAAGATTTACCCTGGAAGTTTAGACCTGACCAGCGCCGTATGGACGTGAAACTTGGCCAGTCTGGACTGGCCTATTATACGGTTGAAAACACGGGCGACGAGGCCGTTGTTGGTGTCGCGAATTTTAATGTAATGCCAATTAAGGCGGCTCCGTTTTTCATTAAAACAGATTGTTTTTGTTTTGAGGAAACGGTCATTCAGCCCGGCGAAAAATTGAACCTCCCCGTTATCTTCTTTATCGATCCGCAGATGGATGAAGATGCTCGGCTAGAGGAAATCAAATCCGTAACGTTGAGCTACACATTTTTTCCAACAGAAGCCGGCACAATGCCGCCGCAAATGACTGCAACCGCGACGAACTAAACCAACTCCGATATTGCGGCGACGCAATGGCGGGGCTATAGCGGTTCAGATTTTAACATCTGCATAGTCATCTATGCGAATCCCAACCTAAGAGTACCCACATGGCCGGACACGCCGTCGAACACGACTATCACCTTATTCCGCCATCTCCGTGGCCGTTCCTCTCTGGCATTGCAGCCCTAATTTGGGGCGCAGGCATGGTTATCTTTTTTGCCGGATTACAGCCCCGGACGGGCGAATCCCCGATGATGGAGTTTTTCTTCTCGAAGGGTCTCGATAGTCTTCAAGACTCATACCGCGCCAGCGCGGATAAAGTCGGTGCCGATGGTGGGTGGATTATCCTATTGATAGGGTCTCTCTTCGCCGCTTACGTCATGTACGGGTGGTGGAAAGACGTTGCTGCAGAGTCAAAAGCCGGTGACCACACACCCGTTGTTGATATTGGCCTGCGTTACGGCATGATAATGTTTATCATGCAGGAAGCCATGTTCTTCGTCGGCTGGTTCTGGATGTTTTTTGAACTGGGTCTCTTCCATAAAATGCGCGCGAGCTGGAACCCCGATGTTCTGGAAAATGCGGACGAATATGCAACGTCGATGGCCCCTGGCGTTAAGGGTGTCGATCCCTGGAATCTTCCTCTGATGAATACAGTCATTTTATTGCTTTCCGGCACAACGGTGACGTGGGCTCATCATGCTTTAATCCATGGTGATCGTAGGGGCGCGAAATGGGGGCTCGGACTGACCGTTCTCTTGGGCGTCTTATTTACATTTGTTCAGGGGTACGAATATCTTGAGCTGTTCCATTACCACGGCGATGGTCATCACCCGTGGATTTCTGCTGATGCATTTGGGTCTGCCTTCTTTATGGCGACAGGGTTCCATGGTTTGCATGTTCTGATTGGTACGATTTTCCTCGCCATCATGTATCTTCGCCTAGTAAAAGGTGGCCTGCGTCCTGAGAAGCATTTCGGTCTCGAAGCTGCAGCTTGGTATTGGCATTTCGTTGATGTTGTCTGGCTCTTCCTCTTCGCATTCGTCTATATTATCTTCGCTGTGGGCATGTAGGCCCAACAGGGCGATGACACGACCAAGACGAGGTCGGCGGCGTTTACCGCCGGTCCAAACCGGGCTCGCGGGCAGATGCCCGGAATGCGGCGAAGGCCGAATTTTCAAATCAATGCTAGGTTTCAATGATTTTTGCGCCGTTTGCGGCGCAGATTTCCGAGATGAAGATACGGGCGACGGACCGGCTATATTTGTAATCTTCATTGTCGGAATATTTATCGTGCCAATGGCCCTGGGGTTCCACATGATTTTGGACCCACCTTTTTTTGTTACGTTTTTAATTTGGGGTTCTGTAATTATTGGCGCTAGTCTCGGGTTGCTGCGACTTTTGCGCGGACTGATGTTTAACGTTGCTTGGCAGAGACATGCCCGTGAAGTGCGCCTGCAGGATTTTGAAAAATGAACATCAAATTTCGTCCCATGCCATGGTTGACCGGAATTGTTGCGGTCATGTTGGTCATTCTGATATCGCTGGGTGTGTGGCAATATCAGCGCCTGCAATGGAAAACGGATTTATTGGCTGAGGTTGAAGCCTCCGTCACCGCGCCGCCGCTGACGTCTCTTGAGGACTTGGGTCGCGCGATTGATGCAGGAGAGCCCGTAGATTTTCGTCGTATCGAAATAAAAGGTGTTATTGGCGGTGAGCTCTATGAATATCATGTTTTTAAGTCTCAGGCGGGCGGCATCTATTGGGATGTTTTTCGACCTTTTCAAGCTAGTGGTTATGCCAGTCCGCGTATAATTTTTGTCAGGACACAGACGATTGATAAAACGCAAAAATCGGACAATGATTTCGATAGATTTTTTAGATCTGAACTGGAGCCCGTTTACGGCTATGTGCGCGAAGACCACCCGATGGGGCGCGTTGAAAGCTGGGTGAAATCCAAACCCAACATCGAGAAAAATCGGTGGTTCAAGTTCAACCAAAATGGAAAATGGGGCGAAGCTTTGTCTTCGACGACCATACGATCTCACTATGTCGAGCTGGATTTGGATGCCAAGTCTGCTGAAGCTCTCCCCGTTCGTCGCCCGACCATTCGCAATAATCACCGCGATTACATGCTGACGTGGTTCTCATTCGCGGGTTTGCTCATCATTTTTTATTTCCTGATACACAAACGCGCAGGACGCCTTTCGTGGTAAAGTCGCGCGGAATTCATACGGTTCTGTCGTCAAACGCTGCAGGCGGAACCATACGTCTCGTACATCCCCGCTGGGCCGACTTTGAAGCTTGGGCAGAATTACGCCGAACGAATGCCGAATATCTGCGCCCGTGGGAGCCCTATGTTTCGACATCTGATTTGAACAGGTCCGCCTATCGGTCGCGACTGTCCCGCTTGAAAAAATTGGTGCAGCAAGACCGAGCCTTCCCGTTCCATATTTTTCGTGGCGACAATTTAGTAGGCGCATGCAACATTACACATATTGAGCGCGGCACAGCGCAAAGTGCGAAGCTCGGCTATTGGATTGGGGAAAGTTATACCGGACGCGGATTTGCACGGGCCTCCGTTCGCGCCGCCAGTGATTTTTGTTTCTCTGGATTAGGATTGCACCGCGTGGAGGCCGCCGTCCAAAGCGATAATGCGGCGTCCATAAAAGTGCTTGAAGCGAGTGAGTTTACCTTTGAAGGGACAGCGCGAGGGCTGTTAAAAATAAATGGAGCTTGGCGGGATCATGATGTTTACGCCAAGCTAAGCGGAGATTGAGCCCCGTTGACGACAGACTAAGCTCGTCCGCCGCTCTGGCTTAAACTACTCGGGTCAATTCCTATGTCCGCTAATGCAGCGGCCCATTTCCCATCAAGGTTCTGAGAAAAAATCAGATCGTCATCCGCATCGGCGACCAGCCAGAAATTATCCGCAATCTCTCCCTCTAATTGCCCGGGGCTCCACCCGGCATATCCTATGGCCAGCAAAGCATGTTTTGGGTGATTATCGGACACAAGCGATTCTAAAACGTCTTTTGTTGTGGTGAGGGAGAGTGTGTCCGAACATTTCAACGACGTTTCAGGCTTAAAATAATCGGAGCTGTGTAAAACAAACCCGCGATTAATGTCGACCGGTCCACCGTTCAAGACAGCGGAGTCCGCCACGCGTACGTCGCCCGTAACCCCAATTTGGTCCAATAAATCCGAAATATTTAATCCAGCCTTCTCTTTATTGATAATTATTCCCATAGCGCCTGATGAGTCGTGACTGACGACGTATATCACCGCAAAGCGGAAGCGAGGGTCTCCCATGTCAGGGGTCGCAATCAAAAAGGAGTTGCGAAAACTTTGGGATGTTGGGAACGGTTGTTTCATCTGGAAATAATGCCTTGCAGTCCAAATGGTTCAAATCAATCCTATTCACAAATATGCAATCAACTGAAAGTTTGAAAATCGACGGTTCATATCTTGCGCAGACCGTTATTCTTGCCTATCTTTATCGAAAGACGATAAATTCAATCAAACAGGATATTCTATTATGTCAATTCAAGAAGGGGATAAGCTCCCAGCGGCTACATTCATGAAAATGGGCCCTGACGGTCCGCAACCCGTCAATACGGATGATGTATTTGCTGGGAAGCGCGTGGCCTTATTTGCCGTGCCTGGGGCCTTCACGCCAACCTGTTCCGCCAAACATTTGCCGGGATTTGTTGAAAAATCCGCTATGCTTAAAGCGCGCGGGATTGACGAAATTGCTTGCGTGTCGGTCAATGATGTTTTCGTCATGGGCGCATGGGGCCAGCAAGCCGGCAGCGCAGACGTGGATATGCTCGCGGACGGTAACGGCGAATTTGCAAAAGCTATTGGTTTGGAAATGGACGGGTCCGGCTTTGGTATGGGCCAGCGTTCACAACGTTATGCTATGGTTGTGGATGACGGCACGGTTGAGAAACTATTCGTCGAAGCGCCGGGTGAGTTCAAAGTCAGCTCAGCAGACCATATGCTGTCTGAGCTATAGGCCAAGCATTAGGGACGCAAAATCAAGTATTGTCGAAAGGGGACAACATCATGGAAATCGCTAGTTTAATTCCAATCATTCTCGCCGCTCTGGCCGTTTTTATTATTATGAAAACGGTACGTATTGTTCCGCAAGGATCAGAATGGACTTTGGAAAATTTTGGCCGATACGCGAGAACGCTTAAGCCTGGACTCGCCTTTGTGATTCCCTTTTATCAGCGTATTTCCAACAAAATGGACATGCGGGAACGCGTTATCGATATTCCGTCTCAGGATGTGATTACGAAAGATAATGTGATGGTGACGGCCGATGCGGTTGTCTTTATCCAAGTTATCGACGCTCGCATGGCCACATATGAGGTTTCGAACCTTGAAAACGCGATTCAAAACCTCTGCCTAACCAATGTAAGGACCGTTGTGGGTTCCATGGATCTCGACGAGGTCCTGTCTAAACGCGATCAAATTAACGCACAGCTTCTTGGCGTCATTGATAATGCGACAGATGGATGGGGTACGAAAGTCACACGGATTGAAATTAAAGATCTCTCGCCGCCGCATGACATCACCCAGGCCATGAATAAGCAGATGAAGGCGGAACGCGAAAAACGTTCCGACATTTTGATTGCGGAAGGTCACAAGCAGTCTTCTATCCTCAAGGCCGAGGGTGAGAAGGAAGCCGCCATTCGCGAAGCGGAGGGCCGTAAAGAGGCTGCCTATCTTGATGCGGAAGGCCGGGAGCGTGAAGCGCAAGCGGAGGCTAAAGCGACCGAAATGGTCAGCACAGCGATTGCACGCGGTGACGTAAACGCCATTAATTACTTCGTTGCGCAGGAATATGTAAAATCCTTTGGCGAGCTGGCGAAAAGCCCGAACCAAAAAACGGTTATCGTTCCGGCGGAACTTTCCGGCTTGGCAGCCACAGTCGGCGGCATCACGTCGCTTTTGGACGGTGCCAATAAAAAGAAATAGGGAGGTCTGATTATGGAAAATGAAACCAACATAATCATATCCGCTTTGGAAACCATGAATGCGACGAAGTGGGGGCTCTTGGGCCTCGGCTTGGTCGCACTGGAGTTGGTGACGGGTACGACTTATATTCTGTGGCCTGCTGTGGCTGCGCTTGCAATGTCGGCTTGGGTGTTCTTTTTGCCGCTGTCTTGGGAAATGCAGTTTATCCTGTTCTTCATCCTCTCGACACTGTTGCTTATTGTCGGACATATGTATCTGAAGCCGCTCATGAAATCCGGCGAGCCGTCTGACTTGAATGATCCGGGCCGCACGATGTTGGGTCGCCGTGTTATCGCCTTTACCGACTTCGAAAATGGTCACGGGCGCGTCACGGTTGGCGATACGCAATGGAAGGCCAGTACAGAATCGCAAGATCCAAAAATTGGCGATGCCTTGATTATCACCGCTGTTGCCGGGGCGACACTCATCGTTGAACCCGCCGTGAAGGCCTAGCATGGGTCTCACAATTCAAAGCTTCGGGGCTCGGCATTCCTATGAGCTTATCCGGGATGAGGTCGTCATTGGTGGCCTCGCCTATGCCTCTGATATGCGCAGCCCAAAAGGGAACGTCGCTTTCGCTTCGGGGGCAGCATATATTCACGGCATCGATGCCAAGGTAAATGCCAATCCAGCAAACTCATCCCGTGGAGGCTTGGAATTTGATATTGTGAAATCCGGCCGTGAAATCGGCGAACTTGAGTTTGACCGCAAAGGGAACGCGGAGTTAAAGCTCAATCGGATTGATAATGGGGTTGATAAATTCAAAATTAAACCGCGTGGCCTGACCAGTTTTTGGTTTCTTGTCGAACAATCCGGCTATCCCGTCATGGAATTAAAACCGACGGAAAAATATCGCCGCGACGCCTATCATTACCGCGTTAATCCGCGCTCTCGGCGTATGCCGGAACGTGTACTGGACGAACTCACGATCTACATCGCCTTCGCCGCGAATGTTTACAGTACAAAAATGCAGGGCATTACGACGGGCCGCTGGCCGGGTTAGAGAGCCGTTGTCGATCTCCTTCATATTCGAAGACAACCCGTCACGTGTCGCCGGTAGACTAAGAATGTTTGAGGGATTGAGTCTCATCGGTGACGTCTACGCTACACCTGATGGTCATACCGCTCGCGGCGTTATTCACGGTGAAACATTTGAATGTCGCAATGACACCATGATATCTGGAATGAGCCGGGTTGGATTTAAAGTCTATAAATTTGATCACCCTGCGGGGAGTATGAATTGGTCAAAAAGCGATCTTGGGACCCTTCAGTTATTTAAAAAAACAAGTGGCGCAAATCAGTTCGGAATCCGCCCGGTGGAAGACGCGGGCTATGCGCTCTCTGAAAAGGATGGTATTCAGGAAGTTGGACGCATTAACGGGGCATCAAAACATAATTTGATTTGGACGGGTCTAGTCACATCCCCTCAAAGGCCTAAAGAGCAAGTCCATGAGCTCATGCTCTATTGCGTTTTTTTGATGGGAAGGGCGCTGCGAGTGTAGCTAATCTCTCGGAACGCCTCTGCCCGCCAGTTCGTCGGCTTTCTCATTCCCGACATCTCCCGCATGGCCTTTGACCCACTTCCATTGAATATCGCGCTCGGAATTCAGCGCGTCGAGCCTTTGCCAAAGGTCTTTATTGACGACAGGTTTTTTGTCAGATTTCTTCCAGCCGCGTTTCTTCCAGCCGTGAATCCATTCCGTGATGCCTTTGAGCACATAAGTGGAATCAGTAAACAGGACGACGGGTCCCGAAAATCCCGGCTTGATGGCTTCCAGGGCTTTGATAGCTGCCATCATTTCCATGCGGTTATTCGTCGTGTCTTTTTCACCGCCAAACATCTCTTTCGAGCGTTTGCCGTGATACATCACAACCCCCCACCCACCAGGGCCGGGATTTCCGGAACACGCCCCGTCGGTGTAGATGACTAGCGCGCCGTCTAAGGCGCCGGACTCCAAACTGTCTTCTGTCTCGCTTTTCTTTTTTGGGCGCGGCATTATTTATCAAGCAGCAAACGCGGCAGGCGGAAGATAACCTTTTCTTTGGTGACTTCGACTTCCTGGCAGCTAACTTCATAACGAGACCGGAGCGCGGCGAGAACGCCATCAGTTAGATATTCGGGCGCGGAGGCCCCGGCTGATAATCCAATTGTTTCGGCGGCATCCACGGCGTCCCAGTCAATCGCGTCCGCGGAAGAGATGAGAGCCGCGCCGTCTGAGCCAGCCTTTGCACCGACCTCAACAAGGCGTTTGGAGTTTGATGAGGTTTTCGACCCGATCACGAGCAACAGGTCACATCGTTCCGCAATCGCTTTGACGGCCATTTGGCGGTTTGTCGTCGCGTAACAAATATCTTCTTTATAGGGCAGGGCGATATCGGGAAACCGCGCCTTGAGCGCTTCGATGATATCCGTTGTGTCGTCCACAGATAAAGTCGTTTGCGTCACGAGCGCCAGTTTTTGACCCTCGGCGGGTTGATAGGTGTTCGCATCCTCAACCGTTTCAATCAGCGTCATTTGACCACTTGGCAGCTGCCCCATTGTGCCGACGACTTCTGGATGGCCCTCATGACCTATTAGCAGAATATGGAGTCCATCTTTGGCGTGGCGTTCGGCCTCGACATGGACTTTTGAGACAAGCGGGCAGGTAGCGTCCAAAAATGTCATTTCCCGTGCAATAGCGGCCTTCGGCACGGACTTAGGGACGCCGTGTGCGGAAAACACAACGGGCCTGTCGTCGGGGCACTCAGATAATTCTTCCACGAAAACCGCGCCCAGCTTGCTGAGTCGCTCCACGACATGACGGTTATGAACGATTTCATGCCGGACATAGACGGGTGCGCCAAATTTTTCGATTGAGCGCTCCACTATCTGAATGGCGCGGTCTACGCCTGCGCAAAACCCGCGCGGGGCCGCCAAAAGGACGGTTTTATGTTTGCGCCCGGATTTTAGGCCGGAATGTGCAGCTAAAGTGGCAGACATGAGGACTCCTTCATAATCCGAACATTGCAGCGATGTGCGGATTTGATTACAGCGCTCCCTATAGCATTAGGTCACGCCCCGCGATAGAGCAGGAGATGTGTCAAAACAGGACCGGATTGGGACTTTTCCATGTCGATGAAAACTACGCTTATTGGAGCCGCCGCGCTGTCATTCCTCGCTTTGGCGGGGTGCCGCTCAACTAAAGAAGTTCTTGCCATTGGTGAGGCGGCAGAAGCCAACCCCGGACCATGTCCGCGGGCCTTCGCGCTTTATGACGCGTCCCGCCTGGTTGAAATTCGAGGGGATGGGGCTGAAAAATTCGGGAATGTCGGATTTACGGGTGAGATTGATAAAGTCCGCTCGCTTTGCCGATATTATGCTGACCGCCCGATTGTCGCTGATTTAACCTTGGATTTCTCACTGGGGCGCGGTCCCGCTGCCTCTGGCGATACAATCACTTATAATTACTTCGTCGCCGCAACGCGTAAGAATGTGGACGTTCTGGAAAAATCTATTTTCCCACTGACGGTGACGTTCCCGCCCGGACAAGACCGCGTGCAAGTCACGGAAAAAATCGACGAGATTATTTTCCCTCGCGCAAATGATACGACATCGGGCGAAAACTTTGAAATCGTGGTTGGCTTTGTCGTAACGCCTCAGCAACGCGCGTTCAATGCGGATGGCAAACGCTTCCGTGTCTCTGCCGGACAACGGTAAGTCTCATGTCGTCTATATTGTCCAGCTTGGACGCCGCCGCGCGCGCGGCATTCGAATCGCTCGGGTTTCCGGGAGACATTGCGGCTGTGCGCGAATCAGATCGCGGTGATGCGCCCTACCAATGTAACGGCGCGATGGCCGCTGCCGGGATTGCCAAAAAACGCGGTGAAAAAGTCAATCCGCGAGAGATTTCAGTGCAGGCTGTCTCCATTATGGAAACCGATGCCGCAATGGGGAGGCTGGAAATAGCGGGCCCTGGGTTTATCAACATCACGCCGGCCGATAATTTACTAACAACCCGCGCGAAAGCATTACTTGATAATCCCGCAGATGGGCTCACGGCTGACACGCATAAAACGATTGTCGTCGATTACGGCGGCGCAAATGTTGCGAAGCCGATGCATGTTGGACATTTACGTTCCGCCGTTTTGGGCGAAGCGATTAAACGTATACTGCGCGCCCAGGGGCACACCGTCATTGGCGACGTCCATATGGGCGATTGGGGTCTGCAGATGGGGCATCTCATCTCAGAGCTCGCGGAAGAGCAGCCAAATCTGCCGTATTTCGACGACGATTTTGACCGTGATTATCCGACGCAAGCTCCTGTTACGATGGACGATCTCGCGCGGCTTTACCCGCAAGCGTCGAACAAGGCGAAAACCAACCCTGACCGGATGGAAAAATCCAGGGTCGCGACGGCGCAATTGCAATCCGGACGTCGCGGCTACCGCGCTTTGCTGGATCACTTTATTGACGTGTCCGTTGCGGCTTTGAAAATCGGCTATGGTAATCTTGGGGTCGAGTTCGATCTATGGAAAGGCGAAGCCTGCGTTGATCCGCTCATTCCCGGCATGATCGAGGATTTAAAAGCATCTGGCATTGCAGAACAGGATGACGGCGCGCTCATCATTCGTGTCGCGGATGGCGAAAAGGATAAAATACCGCCTGTGATGCTGCTCGCCAGCTCAGGCGCTGTGCTTTATCATACAACCGACCTCGCGACATTGATTGACCGCAAAGCAGAAATTGATCCTGATTTAATTGTTTATGTCGTGGACCAACGACAAGCGTTGCATTTCGAACAAGTTTTCCGCGCGGCTGCAAAAGCAGGATGGTATGAGCGTGAGCAAATGTATCATGCCGGATTTGGCACCATGAACGGCAAAGACGGTAAGCCGTTTAAGACCCGCGAAGGCGGCGTATTGCGCCTCGAAGATCTAATGGCCATCATGAATGATGCGGCAAGCGATCGTTTGAAGGCCTCCGGTATCGGCGCCGATTTCGATGAAGAAGAACGCACCGAAATCGCGCGAAAAGTTGGTCTGGCCGCGCTGAAATTTGCGGATTTGCAGAACCAGCGTATGACGAACTACATCTTCGACCCGGAACGGTTCACGGCTTTTGAAGGCAAAACAGGTCCCTATCTCTTATATGCGGTCGTACGGATTAAATCGATTCTGCGGAAAGCGGCCGAGATGAAGGTTGAGGCAGGAGATATTCTGATAAAAACGGACACAGAAAAAGCTCTGGTGTTATCGCTGGATGCCTATGCGCGAGCGATTGACCTCTCCGCGGAAAAATTCGCACCGCATATTTTGTGCGAACATATTTACCGCGTCGCGCAGAGCTTTTCCCGTTTCTACGCGGATTGCCCGATTTTGGCGGATGATGTGCCAGACGCGGTGAAAGCCTCTCGCTTGAGTTTGGCAAAAGCGGCCTTAGCTCAACTCGAGCATGGTTTGGACCTGCTTGCGATTGAAGCCCCTGACCGGATGTGATTGCTTTTGCCTCTCAGCGTGAAATTAGGGTTTCAAACTGCGGGGTTTCTCATATTATTGTGAGGCGGGCTGCCTATCGCGGTTGGACAATTTGCTGCTGAAAGGCGGGTTGCGCGACTGGCTGCGTTTGGCGGAGTTGAGGCGCCGTAGCATGCGGTTGCTGTTGCATAGGCGCGGCTTGCATTGGCGCAGGTTGCGCCATGGCTGGAGTTGGTTGCGCTTGGACGGCAGTTTGCCCGCGTAACCTGAGTGCGGATGGCGCTTTCTCGTTGACAATCCGCAAGCCGGACGTGGCCTCCAAACATTCAGCGTACATGTTCAAAATTTCTTTCATGTTATTTTCACCCCAAACTCCAACACCTTTCAGCTTGGATACGAGCTCAAATGCGACTTCTTCTTTTGACTTACCGGACATAACAACGCCTTTTGATTAAATTCTGTGCTGGGGTTGAATAACACACAGGTCTTAAGGCTTTGCTGTGCAGATGTGATTGACTCTGCCGCGTCTTCCGCGCATCAGAAATTATCCCTGCCAAATGGGAGAGAGTCGGATATAATGTCGGCCACCGAAGGCGCAACCGCCCCGGAAACGCTCAGGTCAACGGACCGTTTGGCAGTTAAAACGCTGGAAAGCGGGCGAACTGGTTTGACGCCCCGCCGACGGAGTAAGTCTTAGTGATTGAGAATCAATCGCGGATCAATCTCTCAGGCCCAAGAGACAGCTGGTGGCACGCGTAAAGCTAAAAATCGATCCAGTGAATCGATTTTAGTGAAGCGCCTCAGTCGTGAGACTGAGGAAATGCGGAGCCGAAATGACCGACTTAAAAAAAACAGCACTTCACGAGATGCACGTCGCGCTGGACGCGAAAATGGTGCCATTTGCGGGGTACGATATGCCTGTTCAATATCCGATGGGCGTTTTGCAAGAGCATCTCCATACACGCGAAAAAGCGGGCTTGTTTGATGTATCCCATATGGGCCAAGTTTTCCTCGTTCCTGCTGATAAAAATTTCACGACGGCGGCAAAGGCGCTGGAAAAACTGGTGCCCGCTGACATTCAATCATTGGAGCCCGGGCAACAGCGTTACTCACAATTCCTAAATGCCGATGGCGGGATTTTGGATGACCTGATGATTTCTCGGATGGGATTACCGGGCTATGAACACATGCTCTATCTGGTCGTGAATGCGGGCTGTAAAGTCGACGATTATGCGCATCTTGAAAAATATATGCCGGATGATGTCGCTGTGCAGGTCAAGGACGGCACTTTATCCCTGATTGCTTTGCAAGGTCCTGCGGCTGTCGAAGTTTTGAAACAGTTTAATCAAGCCGTCGCAGATTTGGTCTTTATGACCCATACAGATTTGGAGCTTACCGGTAATCTGGAAACTTCAATTTGGGTCCATGTCTCGCGGTCCGGTTACACGGGCGAAGACGGATATGAAATTTCTATCAAACATGAGGACGTGGTTCGTCTAACCAAAGCCTTGCTGTCTCACGTTGATGTTGAAATGATTGGCCTCGGCGCGCGCGATAGCTTGCGTTTAGAAGCTGGGCTCTGCCTCTATGGTCACGATATTGACACCACAGTTTCCCCGATTGAAGCTGGGCTTTTTTGGTCGGTACAGAAACATCGCCGTAGCGCCGATGCGGGCTATTTTGGTGCAGCGCGGGTCGCCGCCGATATTGCAGACAAAACCACCAAACGCCTCGTCGGGATTAAGCCGGAAGGCCGCGCCCCCGCGCGGGAACATACTGAAGTCCAAGATATGGACGGGAACACCATTGGCGAAATTACATCCGGGGGCTTTGGCCCAACCGCAGGCGGCCC
>CALFWV010000180.1 GCA_937927825.1 uncultured Caulobacterales bacterium
GGCCGCGCGCCGTCAATTAAGCGGGTCTCGAAATTATGGAAAAATTGCGGGACCATGTCCTTTGCCGCGTCAGGTGTGAAAAGCTCGCACGTCTCCGGCGTGTCTGAGGGCGGGGCGGGAAAGCCTATCGTGATGTTGGAGCTCCGCGCCGCGCCGAATAGAAACTCCGCGCGCCCGACGGCTTGCGCGCCGATATGCGCGCCCGCGCTGACGCTCGTCACATTGCGGCCTTTGCGTTCCAAAGTCGCCGTCAGCCGGGGGCTGTCCGTGACGGGCCCAACGAAATTGATAAGGGCCGAGCGCAAAGGCGGAAGCTCGACAAAGGTCTCCTGCGCGCCCGCCAGCATCAGGGCTGCGGTCAACCCGCCATAGGCTGTACGGCCCTGTTTCCAATGGGCCGGAATATCGACGCGAAAGCCGCCGTTATCATCGGGGTGCAGGGCGGCGCGAATATCGGCCCAGCCGCTGGGGGCGGTCTCTTTATGTGTTTCGGTCATGGACTTACATGTGGCGGCCCTGCGCCGTGCAAACAAGGGCCAGCTTTGTTCGCGTCATATGCAATGATTGACATTATCGGCGCAGGCGTGACTGTGCGGGCATGACAAAAATCGTAATTCTAGGTGCGGGCTCCATCGGGTGCTGGCTGGGCGGGCATGTGGTGCAGGGGGGCGCGCCCGTGAGCCTCATTGGGCGAGAGCGATATAAAGATCAGATTGCCGCCCACGGCCTCACGCTCACCCATTTCGAGCGCGAGCGGATTCACTGCCCCGAGGTCGATTTTCAAACAGATGCCAAGGCTTTACACGGCGCTGACATTGTTGCGCTATGCGTGAAAAGCCAAGATTCGGAAATTGCGGCAAAACAAATCCTGCACTATGCGCCGGAGGCCGTTGTCGTCAGTTTTCAAAATGGCATTCGGAATCCCGAAACGTTGAGGGCGATCTTGCCGGCTGAAAATATTGTCCCGGCCATTGTGCCGTTTAATGTGACGCCAAATGGACCCGGCGCGTTTCATTGCGGCACGGCAGGCGATGTGGTGGTGGATACTCACGGCGCGATTGAACCGTTGGTCACCGCGCTGGAACGGGCCGGTCAAGGCGTGCGGCAATCCGAACAGATTCTCGGCGATCAATGGGCGAAGATGATTGTGAATTTGAACAATGGTTTGAACACGCTCTCCGGCGGGACATTGCGTGACGGTCTCTTTCAGCGCGATTATCGGCGAGCGCTGGCAGCCTGTGTCGAAGAGGCGATGGAGGTCGCAGACGCCAATGGCGTCAGTGTCGGGAATTTTAACGGCCGTTCGCCAGCCGCACTGGTCAAGACATTGCGCCTGCCGGATATGGCGTATCGCCTGATTATGCAGACGATTGTCAAAATTGATGCCAAAGCGCGTTCCTCTATGCTGGATGATTTAGAGGCGGGGCGGGTGTCCGAGATTGACTATCTACAGGGTGAAATCGTGAAACGCGCGGCGATTGCGGGCGCGCAGGCCCCTCTTAATGCGGCTATTTTGGCCGCCGTGGAGCAGGCCTTTGCAGCAGGTAAGAGCCCTAAACTTACGGGGTCGGATATTTATGCTTTGTTGAAAAAATGAGGCGCCGCCCGGCCCTGGGAGGGGAGTGGCCAGACGACGCCAGTATAAGGCGTTCAATCTTTTACAGAGAGATACAAGGGGGAGAGCACCAAACTGCGATTGAACAACCTCTCTACGATTTAGGCAGCCTTTTTGGATTTACTAGATTTGGCTGTAATTAACTTTCCGTCAGATTTCAGCGCATCTGTTTGAGGGGCTGCACTGTTGATGGCAATTTTTTGCGGACGCAAAGCTTCCGGCACCTGTCGCACGAGATTGATAATCAACAATCCATTTGACAGGTCGGCGCCGCTGACGCGGACATGATCGGCCAGCTGAAAACGCCGCTCAAAGCCGCGTTCGGCTATGCCGCGGTGCAAATATTCCACGTCGTCATTTTCGGCCTTTGGCGCTTGTCCGCCCGAGATGGTTAACACACCTTCGTGTGTTTCAATTTCAATCTCATCCGCCGTGAATCCCGCGACCGCCAACTCAATGCGATAGCTGTCTTCGGATAAACGCGCGACGTTATAGGGGGGATAAGCCGTGCCGGATTTCGCCGCTTGCGTGGCAGCATTGTCAATCATACTGGCCATGCGGTCAAAGCCGACAAAGTTTCGGTAGAGGGGGGAAAAGTCATAAGGTCTCATCATATCATCCTTCTTAAAGCAATGTGTGTTTGGGCCCCCAAATGGGCGGCCCGGGTTTATGCAAACCCGACCATCGGCGTCTGCGTCATCGAAATGGGAAACGGGTTTCGCGCTTCAAGAGGCGAGGGTGCATTTTTTATGAATTTTTGCAGAAGGCGGCGGAATACGGATTAAATTGTGCTTTATTTTCAGAAGTTTAATTTATGTGTCCGTCAAATTATCAATTTTCTTGTGACCTAGAATTTTCAAAGTCAGGTTCCGACAACTGCGCAAGATTGGATATAGATATCGGCTGCGCCACGGACTTGTGAAGGTCCATTTTGTCAGGCGCCGCACGAGCCCGCTCTCGGTTGTCATCAACGCCATTCGGGTCATGGCATCGTCGCCGTGATAAAATTCACCCTCGACCACGACAATCATGCCGTCATCCAAATCGAGACCTCTCTTGGTGGACTCTTCCACTAATGGATGGGGGGCACGCACGTTGATGAGCTCGACACTGAAATTTTCTTCCAAACGCACCCTCCGGACATAGGCCTGGCAAAAGGGACAGTCGCCGTCATACAGAATTTGAACGGGTGTGTTTTCGGTCATATGTTTATGCTATGCGGAAGGTCTTTCTATGTCACGTCATAGCGGGGTTGAAGAATTGCCACATCTAATCTTTCGAGTGCATCCTTTGACCCCACGGTAAATTTACTCGACTTTTCGGCTTGGCTCCCTATCTGTCTGCGTAATGTAAACCAACATGATGAAATGGGAGATTTCCATGCGCTTTCAAACGACACTTATTGCCCTCTTGGCTGCGACGGCCCTGACCGCTTGTTCCGGCGGTGAAACAGCCTCTGCGCCTGAGACGAAAAGCAAAACGGACGCCGCTGCCATGACCGTTTCGCTGGATGATGTTTTGGCGCATCCGCGCCGCGCTAAAGACGCCGCCCGCGATCAGTTTCGGAATCCGAAAGAAACCTTAGAGTTTTTTGAGGTCGGGCCGGGCAAACGCGTCGGCGAAATCTGGCCCGGGTGGTACACAAAGGCGACTGCGCCTTATTTGGCCGCCAATGGCGGGCAATATGTGGCGATCCTTTATACCGAAGGCGTGAATGAGCGTCTCGATGCGCGGATTGCAAAATATAAGGACACCTATTCTGACGCTGACGTTTACGGCGAGATTGAATATGCGGCGTTCCTCAAAGATTCAGGTCCTATCTTGGCGGAGGGCCAAGAGCCGCTCGACGTTTTGGTGACCTATCGCAATGTTCATAACTGGATGGGCGGAGATTATGCGCAAGACGCCTTCAACCGCTTTTACGAGGCGCTCAAACCGGGTGGAATTCTCGGCGTGGTTGAGCATCGCTTACCGGAAACGGCTGTGCAGGACCCCAAAGGCAGGACCGGCTATGTGCAGGAAAGCTATATGAAAGACCTGGCGAAGCGGGCCGGATTCGAATTTGTGGCCGCCAGCGAAATCAACGCAAACCCGAAAGACACGGCGGACCACCCGTTTGGCGTTTGGACATTGCAACCGTCTTCACGCCTGCCGAAAGAAGGCAGCGTGGAAGCCGCAGACTTTAATGCGGAAGCTTATAAAAACATCGGCGAATCTGACCGTGCAACTTTGAAGTTCCGGAAACCAAAATAGCACTGGTCATGGGGGCTTTGGGCCCCCATATATTGTCGGTACGATTACTTACTGAATGGAGTTCCCTAATGGAAAATGCAGAAATCGCAGCAAAGATGACTGAAGCGCTCGGCAAAGCCGGTGGTTTGGATAAATCTGTCAAGTTTGATTTCGGTGACGACGGACAAGTTTTTGCGTCCGGCACAACGGCTGAAGTCGCTGATAAGGAAGCTGATTGTACAATCAGCGTCGATAAGGCCGATTTTATCGCACTCGCCTCGGGGTCCATGGATCCTATGATGGCATTCATGTCCGGGAAGCTTAAAGTCGCCGGGGACATGTCCGTCGCTATGGGCTTACAGAGCATTTTTTCGAATATGTAAATTCGAGTTTAGGCGCGAGGGCCCCTTTAGGGTGACTTGCGCCTTTTTCATGTCCGCCCCTCTCCCAAATTTTGAAGAAGCTGAAATCGTCCAACCGGGCGGACGGCCTGTCCCTGCGATCTTAGAGCCGCGGTTAAAAACATATTTCATCGAGAAAGACGGCGTTCGCCTGCGCGTCATGTTGGCAACGGCAGTTACCGATAATCCCCGCGGATCTATCATATTCTCTCCGGGCCGAACGGAATTCATCGAGAAATATTTCGAGACAACAGCCGATCTCATCCAGATGGGGTTTAATGTTTTGATGGTTGACCCCCGCGGGCAGGGATTGTCGGACCGCTTGCTGGAAGACCGCCTGAAATCCTATATCAAAGACTTTCAAATTTATGCGGATGACCTGGCCTTTGCGGCGGAAGAATTTGCGCCGCTCTTACCCCGACCACATGTTGCAATTGGTCATTCCATGGGCGGCACAATTGTTTTGCAATCTATTCTCTCCGGGGCGCTTAATCCGGATGCCGTGATTTGTAGCGCGCCCATGTTAGGCTTGTTTGATTTGGAAACGCCGCTCCTGCGGGCCGTGATTGTGACACTGGCGCGATTGGGACTGGATAAGCGCAACTTGCCTTTTCAGCGGCAAAGATCCGGTCTTCCCATTCCGTTTTTGGGCAATAAGCTGACCTCTGATAAAGACCGCTATCGGCTTTGGGCTGCGTTTTTTCAATCCACGCCGCGCTTGCGTGTGGGTCAACCGACCTATGGCTGGATTCGGGCGGCGCTGGCCGCAATGGCTTATGTGAACCGCAATGCGGCAAACCTCAAAATCCCCGGCTTAATGTTAGGGGCGGGGGCTGACCCAATCGTCGACCCGGCCAGTGTTGAACGTTTTGCCAAAGCGGCAGGCTGTAATTACGTTGTGATCCCAGGGGCGCTGCATGAGCTATTTCTAGAACGCGACATTTACCGAGATGAAGCCTTGGCCCAGATTGAATCCTTCTTGGAATCTGAAAAAATCTAAGGCGGGATCAGCGGTGCGTTTAACGTAATCCACGAATATTTTGTAGCATTTTGCGGATGATTTTTTTTACCCCATGATAGGGGCTTGCGGCCAGCTTTGTCGCGCGACGCACCCGCCTCCACCGTTTGCGCGGCTTATATTGCGGGGTCAGCAAATCAAAAAAGACATCCGTCACAGCCTCCCAACTATAAGTCTGCGCGTGGCGTATTGCATCCGCAGGGGCGAGCTCCGCTGCCTGTAGACAGGCGGCACGCAAATCCTCATCGACCCAGCCGGCGTTAGAGCCGGGAATAATATCAATGGGCCCTGAAACAGGGTAGGCTGCGACCGGAAGGCCCGAGGCCATGGCTTCAATAATGACGAGGCCGAACGTATCGGTTTTGGAGGGGAAGACGAAAACATCGGCATCTGCGAAATGCCGTGCCAGCTCCTCGTCGAATTTTGCGCCTGTAAACACGGCCTGAGGGTAATTGCGCTTTAGCTCTGCGAGTTGCGGGCCGTCCCCGACAATGACTTTTGTGCCGGGCAGGTCGAGGTCCAAGAAGTCTTTTAGATTTTTCTCAACGGCGACTCGTCCAACATTCACCCAAATCGGGCGGGCCAAGCCTGCATAGACATCCTCCGGCGCTTGCTTTTTATCTGGGTTGAATAAAACCGTATCGACGCCGCGGGCCCATGGGGCCAGTCTGGTAAAGCCCCGGGTCTTCAGAAACTCAACCATGCTCGGTGTTGTGACCATGGTTCGCCCGCCCGCGTTATGAAACCCTCGGACAAAGGGGTAGGACCAACTCAATGGAATGATTGGAATCCGAGCTTTGATATATTCCGGAAATTTGGTGTGATAGCTCGTGGTGAAGGGCATGGCCCATTTATGGCACAGAATTTTCGCCATTTGGCCCAGCGGGCCTTCCGTCGCGATGTGGATGGCATCCGGCCCAAAGGCAATCATCCGGCGTTTCACATCATTATACGCAAAGGGGGCCAGGCGAATATCGGGATAAGTTGGCAGCGGGAGAGTGAAATATCCGTCAGACGGGGCAATGACTTCAACGGCATGACCCCGTGCGCGAAGGTGAGTAACGGTCTGGTCCAATGTGCGCACCACGCCGTTGATTTGTGGGTGCCAAGCGTCTGTGACGAGTAAAATTTTCATGTAGTCAGACGTAAAGCCATTGGGCGCTGATTCCTCATTTGGTTAGCTGCGCAACACCTTCTATCGGGTGAACCCGGAAATTCAATGTTGCCTCAGGTAAGATATATGAACTGGCGCGGCGGCGATTCAGCCCAGCCCGGTTGGAATCACTTTGAATGCGTCCAAACGCCCTCTTTTATTTGAGTGGTCAGTTGACGTGAACAGCGGCCTATCAAACCCTTGTTTTTTAAGGCTCAGCTCATTTTCAGGGCCCCTGTGCATAGGATGTGGACAGCTTTCCGAAACGAAAAAAATAAAGTGAAAATTCAAGGGATTAAGACTCTGTAAACTATTTTTCGTGTTTAACTGAGACACTAGCTGTTGACGCTTTGGGGCAAATCAACACTATATGTAGTGGGAAGAAAACACTTCACGCCACATTTTACGTCTACAGTAACGCATGCAAAACTGCGAGCGGGGGATGGATTTGTGCGGTGATTACGGGGAAAAGAAGATGAATGAAACAAATGAAGACTTCCGCACGGCTGACACTATGGCGGAGCTGAACCAATTGGATACACAGCATATGGACGTACTCTCAGCGGATCTGGACGATCCGAACGCCCCATCGGGCCTCCCGATGAGCGACACGGTCGTCGCACGCGAACCGGAACTCGAATTTAAGCCAAAGCCGGACCGCCCAAAGCAGGTAAAAGCCCGGAATGCGTTGTTGACGGACTTTGGTAAGCGCACATTGCTGGACCGCTATCTCCTCCCCGACGAGAGCTTTCAGGATATGTTTGGCCGCGTGGCACAGGCCTATGCCGATGATACGGCCCATGCGCAGCGTCTTTATGACTATATGAGCCAACTTTGGTTCATGCCGGCAACTCCTGTTCTGTCGAATGGCGGGGCCAAGCGCGGCCTGCCGATTTCCTGCTTCCTCAATGCAGTAGACGACAGCTTGGATTCGATTGTTGACGTCTGGAATGAAAATGTTTGGTTGGCCTCCAACGGCGGCGGTATCGGAACATATTGGGGCAATGTTCGGTCCATTGGCGAAAAAATCGGCCGTGCGGGTAAAACCTCCGGCATTATACCGTTCATCCGCGTCATGGACAGCCTGACCCTCGCGATTTCGCAAGGATCGTTGCGCCGTGGATCCGCTGCGGTCTATCTCGACATCCATCATCCGGAAATCGAGGAGTTTCTCGAAATCCGTAAGCCGTCAGGTGATTTCAACCGGAAATCTTTGAACCTACATCATGGTTTGAACATCACGGATGACTTTATGGAGGCCGTTGCTGCCGGCGAAGAATTTCCGCTGAAAAGCCCGCATACAGGTGAAATCATCAAACATGTGAACGCCCGTAAGATCTGGCAGAAGATTCTGGAAATGCGCCTCGCCACGGGTGAGCCCTATATGGTGTTCTCTGATACGGTGAACAAAGCCTTGGCCAAACATCAGCGCGATGCCGGGCTTAAGGTTCAGCAATCCAACCTCTGCGCCGAAATCATGCTCGCAACGGGCCGAGACAAATATGACCGTCAACGGACGGCTGTCTGCTGTTTGTCATCCGTCAATGCGCAAACCTATGATCAGTGGAAGGATGTCCCGGGCTTTATCGAAGACATCATGCGGTTCCTCGACAATGTTCTGGAGAGCTTTATTCAGGGCGCGCCGGAAGCGATGGATGATGCAAAATATTCCGCCATGCGGGAGCGTTCTGTCGGTTTGGGTCTGATGGGTTTCCACTCGATGTTACAAGCGAAAGGCATTCCGTTCGAAAGCGCGATGGCGAAAAGCTGGAATATGCGCCTATTCGGTAAAATTCGCGGCGATGCGGATAAGGCCTCTGTCGTGCTGGCAGAAGAGCGCGGCGCTTGTCCGGACGCCGCTGATATGGGCGTGATGGAGCGTTTCTCTCACAAGATGGCTGTTGCGCCGACGGCGTCAATTTCTATCATTTGCGGCGGAACCTCTGCCGGTATTGAGCCGATCCCTGCAAATATTTACACCCATAAAACCCTATCCGGGTCTTTCACGGTTCGTAATCCGCTCTTGGAAGCTTTGCTGGAGACTAAAGGTAAGAATACCGACGGCATTTGGGCGACTATTCTGGAAAATGAAGGCTCCGTCCAGCATCTCGAGTGTCTCGACGATCATGAGAAAGCGACTTTCCGGACGGCGTTTGAAATCGACCAACGTTGGGTGATTGAACATGCGGCTGACCGAGCCCCGATGATTTGCCAAGCGCAGTCTCTCAATATCTTCCTTCCGGGTGATATTGATAAGTGGGATTTGCATATGTTGCATTGGACAGCGTGGGAAAAAGGCGTGAAATCGCTGTATTATTGCCGCTCCAAGTCCCTACAACGCGCCGGATTCGCAGGATCTGAAGCGAAAACCGAAATGGAAAAATCCATGGAGGCGGCCGCGCCGACAGATTACGAGGAATGCCTCGCCTGTCAGTAAAGGTTAACGAAACCGGGCGGCAAGGGCGAAAAAACCGCTATTATCGCCGAAAATAACCTGAATTCAGGGTCGTCATTAACCATGACGGCCCTTTTTCATGGCGTGTTCAGGTAAATCTTCATATAAAATTCACATCAACTTTACATGTTAAGCGTGTATTTCAAAGAAACGACTTCATGAGTGCCATAATTTTGTGGCAGAGACTCAACAAATATGATAGCTAACACATTCATCTTCGGATGATGTGGGACCAAAAGGATTGGCGCGTTCTATGCCACAGAAGGGGCGAACATCACGATTTTTGATGCCGCGGCACTTGACTGTCGCCCTAGCCGCCTGCCTGTGTCTTGGCTTTTCGGCAACTGCCTCAGCCCAAGATAAGTCCGACTCAACGGATGAGGCTTTGAAAACCACAAGCTCGAAAGTGCCTAGCGAAGGCTTGAGTTTCAATTTACCCGCCAGTCCGGATCTTTCGGCGCAAACAGGTCCACAGCTGGATCTTGCTATAGAATCCGTTGGCTCAACCATTTTCAAACTCGATTTGACCTCTCCGGATTGCACGAGCGGCGGGCAAGGGTGTGTACGCCGTGACGACAGTTTAAAGCTCGGCCTCACGGATACCTTCAGCCGCCATTCTAAAAAAGGTCTGGATTTGTCCCTGACACCGCGCGCCTCCGTGCGGTTCAATGACGAGTTGAGCTCGACAGCTGTTGGTGCCGTGATTGAAATTGGCGAAGACCTGCGAGAAGGCTCCGAATTCAAAAGTAATACATGGTATTTCTTTGCCGGCGCGGACGCCGAAGCGCTGACCTATTCGCCGACATCTGTTAGCCGCATCACTGCCGGACAATTCCATTTGCAAGATCGCATTATTGTCGGGGATGCGCAGGCGGGCCTGGGGTATCGGATCGGGGATGCGGATGTCTCGCTCTCTTACATGCGCCGCGAAGCCTCCGGTGAGGCTTATAAATTCACCGAAGACGCAGCCGCGCTGTCTTTCACGTGGAAGCGCTAGTCACCAGCTGTAACCTTTTGGCGGCTTGACCACTTCCCCTTGCGCGCCTAATCGCCAGCGTATGACCACTGAAATTTACATGACATCCAAAGCTTGGCCTTTCGATCAGGCCCGCGCCATTTTACGCCGTCTTGATATTGAAAAGAAACGCGGCATTGACCGCGCCGGCCGCCCTGTGGTTTTTGAAACCGGTTACGGTCCGTCGGGTCTGCCGCATATCGGCACCTTTGGTGAGGTCGTCCGCACGACCATGGTGCGCAATGCCTTTATTGCGTTGACGGACGGCAAGATAGAGACGCGGCTCATCTGCGTCTCTGATGATATGGACGGGATGCGGAAAGTTCCGGGCACCGTCCCAAACCCGGACGAGTTGACCGCCTATATGCAAAAGCCGCTGACGGATGTGCCCGACCCCTTTGGAACGCATGAGAGTTTCGGCGCAAATATGAATGACCGCCTGAAGGCCTTTCTCGACAGTTTCGGATTTGAGTATGAGTTCCGGTCCGCGACGGCACTTTACCGGGCCGGTGACTATGACGCCTATTTGCTGAAAGCGCTTGAGAAGTTTGATGACATCATGAAGGTCATGCTACCCACACTGGGTGAGGAACGCCGCGCGACTTACTCACCGTTTCTGCCCATATCTCCTAACTCCGGCCGCGTTCTCTATGTCCCAATGAAAGCGGTTGATGCCAAAACCGGAACAATCACATTTGACGATGAAGACGGCAGTGAGGTCACCTTGCCCGTCACTGGCGGCAATGTGAAACTGCAGTGGAAGCCGGATTTCGGCATGCGCTGGGCGGCGCTTGGCGTCGACTTTGAAATGTTCGGTAAGGACCATCAGGATAATGCACCGCTTTATTCGAAGATTTGCAAAATTCTTGGCGGCAATCCCCCTGTCCAATATGTCTATGAATTATTTCTCGATGAAAAAGGCGAAAAGATTTCCAAAACGAAAGGCAATGGTATTTCGGTCGAAGATTGGCTGAAATATGCGCCGCCTGAAAGCCTGTCGCTCTTTAATTACGCCAAACCCCGCGCGGCGAAAAAACTCTATTTTGATGTCATCCCAAAAACGGTGGATGAATATTATCAGCACCTGTCAGGCTGGTCCCGTCAGGATGAAAAGCAGCGCGCCAATAATCCGATTTGGCATATTCACAACGGCACCCCGCCGGATGAAAATCCGCCTCTTACTTTTGCGCTTTTGCTAAACCTCGTCAGCGCGGCCAATGCGTCAGATAAGGAGACGCTCTGGGGCTTCATCAAAAAATATGCCCCTGAGGCAACCCCGGAAAATAGCCCCGGGCTTGACCGCCTCACGCATTACGCCGTGGCGTATTACGAAGATTTCGTGAAACCGAATAAGGCCTATCGCGACCCAACAGATCAAGAACGGTCCGCTTTACAAGACCTCGTTACAGCTTTCCGCTCGGTGTCGGAGGCAGATGCAAATGACGGTGAGGCGTTGCAAACTCTGATTTTTTCTGTCGGTAAAGACCACGAATTTGAAAATCTCCGTGACTGGTTCAAAGCGATTTACGAAGTCTGCTTGGGCCAAAGCCAAGGCCCGCGCTTCGGGTCATTTGTTGCGATTTATGGCCCTGAAGAGACCGCCGTTTTGATTGAAAATGCGCTGACCGGTGACCGAGGCTAATAAACTGTAACGCGACATCATCAGCTCTGCCCTTTACGGTTTAGGTGAAACTGTGAAAGATAGAGTGTGATGAAAGCCTTACACATTTCGCTAATCGCTGTCATGTCGCTCGGTCTGAGCGCGGCCGCCTTTGCGCGCGGCTCTGACGATATACGCTTGCAGATGCGCCACGGGAATTATGCTGCGGCCTATGTTGCCGCCGAGAATTTGGGTACCGCAGATGGCTATGCTTTGGCGGCAGAAATTTTGCTCTCTGAAATTATGTTGGGCGAGGCCGAAAAGAATAAGAAACAGGCCAAACGCGCACGAAAACTGGCAGAGGCCGGATTAGAGCTTGAGCCCGAAAACCAAAATGCACGGCTACAATATGCCATCGCCGATGGGTTTATCACCCGGGAAACCGGGGATGTCTCCGCGTGGATGAAGAAGCTGCCGCAAAAAACACACGCCATTGTGGAAGCTTACCGAACGGACTTCCCCCAAGACCCGCGCGGGGATGCCTTGCTGGGGGCTTGGCACCTTGCAATCGTTCGCAAGGCCGGAAATAAAAATGCCGAGAAATGGTTCGGGGCAAGTATTTCCCAAGGGCGAGCCTTATTTCAAAAGGCCCGCATGGTAGAGCCTCAGAATATTATTATCAGCGTTAATTACGCTTTCTCGCTTTTGGCGCTGGACACAGAAGACTTCAGCGACACGACAGAAGCGCGCCAAATTTTGGAAGCTGTAGTCGCCGCACAGCCCGAAGATAATCTAGGACGTGTGCTGCAAACTTATGCGGGTGAGACGCTAAAGCAGATCGAGGACCGTGATATCACCCGCGATTATGTCGGCCTGTTTTTAGACGGGAAGAGACCGTCTTTCGAATAAATTGGAGACGTATGGCGTTAAGACGGGCAGAGCCCGAACGTCTTTACACGTATTTGAAGCCGCTATTGCGACACCCAAATTATCCGCCCAATCCATTGCACCTGCTTTCGGGGCAGGCTGCGGTCTTCATATTCCGGATTAAGCGAGGCGAGCTCAACAACACTCTCCGTCAATTTGCGCAATTCCTTTGCCATGACTTCGCCTTCCAGTGTTTTAACGACGACCCGGTCACCCCGCCGGACACTGGCATTGGGCGCGACGAGGACCTTGTCACCGGCGCGTAAAACAGGGTCCATGCTGTCCCCCGCAATTTCCAGGGCGTAAACATTTTCGTCCAATTCGCCGGGCACACGGACATCTTCCCATGACCCGCCGCACGGGAAGCCTGCATCGTCAAAGAAACCCTCATCGCCCGCTTGGGCCAGTCCGATAACGGGAATGGCCGGACCGGAGGCCCCTTTGTTTTTCGCCATACAGGCAAAGTCCTCGAAATCCATATTGACGGTGCGGAGGACTTTGGAAATGGATTCGGTTGAGGGCCAGCGGGGTTTGCCCGCAGATGTGACGCGTTTTGATTTATTAAAACTGGTCGCGTCCAGACCCGCATCACGCGCGAGGCGCGACGGGGAGATTGAGAGTTTTAAGGCCAAGCGGTCAATCGCGCCCCAAATTTCACCATGAGATAACATGACATGCGAATAGGACTATATGCCTATTGGGTCAAATAAAAAGCCCGCGATAATCGCGGGCCGTCTCCATTTTATCTGAAATGAAAGCGCCTAATTATAAGCGTTTTCTCCGTGCAGGCTGACGTCCAAACCTTCGAACTCTTGTTCTTCGGTGACCCGCAAACCGAGTGTAAATTTCAGCGCCAGCAAAATCAGGAAGCTGGCCCCTGCCGACCACGCCACGACAACGAGGGTTCCGACGAGTTGAGTCATGAACACGCCGTCGCCGGTTCCGCCAAGAAATTCTGCCGAGAGAACCGGTAGGATCAAAATGCCCAAAATACCGCCGACACCGTGAACCGCGAAAACATCCAAGCTGTCATCAATTTTCAATTTCACGCGAATGAGGTGGACCGCAAAGTAACAGAGGAGGCCGCCCGCCAGCCCGATGAGCAAAGCGCCGCCCGGTCCGATAACGCCGGCCGCCGGTGTTACCGTTGCGAGACCTGCAATCGTACCCGTTGCCGCGCCGACCAAAGTGGGCTTCTTATTTGTCATGGCTTCAATAGCGACCCAGACCAATGTCGCAACGGATGCAGAAATATGAGTAACGAGCAGGGCCATGCCCGCGCCGCCGTCAGCAGCGAGTTGAGAGCCGCCGTTAAAGCCGAACCACCCCACCCAAAGCATGGACGCGCCAATCATAACAATCGCGGGACGATGCGGCACAGCCAGCTCATGCGGGAATCCTTTGCGCTTACCCAGCATGAAGACATAGACGAGAGCTGAAATGCCGGCTGTCGCATGGACGACAAGGCCGCCCGCGAAATCGACAACGCCGCCGCCATAGGTGGAGAGCCAGCCGCCGCCCCAAATCCAATGCGTCACGGGCGCGTAGACGACCAAGAGCCAAAGCGCCGTAAAGATGAGAACGGGCAGAAACTTTACCCGTTCAACGAAAGCGCCGACGATGAGGGCCGGGGTAATGACCGCGAAGGTCATCTGGAAGGCGAGAAAGACGCTTTCCGGAATTGTGCCCGATACGGCGTCGCGCCCTAAGTCCTTCAGGAAAAGATTATCCAATCCACCCCACCAGCCATTGGCGCCGCCAAACGCAATTGAATAGCCTGCGACGACCCAAACGATAGAGGCCAGCGCCGCAATGGCATAGACCTTCATCAGCACTGAAAGGTAATTCTTTGAACGGACAAGTCCGCCGTAAAAGAGCGCGAGACCCGGCAGGCTCATAAAGAGGACAAGCGCGGTGGCGGTTAAAATCCAAGCGGTATCGCCGGAATTCATCACGGCGTCTTGCGCTGCTGCGATTGAAGGTAAAGCCATTGCGGCGAGTGCCAGTCCGGCTGTTTTAAGATATCGTGACATATGCTTTCCCCTGCACATTTAATTTGGGTGTGGCGTAGAGCAGGAAAAGCCTCATCGCTGTGCGGCTGTGGGGATAGATTGTGCGTTGCTCAGCGGCGCACAGAGACGGGACGAAAAAAGCCCGTCCCTGCACAAAATGAGTGCGAAGGGACAGGCTCGGCACGATTGCCCCATCTTATTCGAGCAAGGTGAAAGTTAGAGGGCGGGGCCGTATGGGGTCGGCCCCGCCAAAGTTTTAGGCGTGACGGCTTTAGCTGTTGACGAACTCTGGATAGGCGGGGACACCAATCTCGGATTGATCGAGACCGTTATACTCGTCTTCTTCGCTGACGCGGATACCAATGGTCGCTTTCATTGCGATCCAGATGATGGCCGAGACGAGGCTTACGAAGACGGCGACTGCAAGGACGCCCATTAACTGCGCCAAGAAGGTAATTTCGGGCGTTGTCAGGCAGACAACTAATGTACCAAAGATACCAGCAACCAAGTGAACCGGGATGGCCCCCACGACGTCATCAATCTTGAGTTTGTCCAGAAGCGGAACCGTCAGACAGGCTAAGAGCGACCCAATGCCGCCAATAAGCAAAGCGGCCGGCACGGACGGATCAAGCG
>CALFWV010000181.1 GCA_937927825.1 uncultured Caulobacterales bacterium
CAACGAATCAAATTTACTTATGTTTGACCTTGGTCTGAATTAAAATAGAGGCCTGTCCGCGAAAGCCGAAAGTTTAAAGGAGGCGCGGGGGTTTGTCGTGCGGCGGTACAATTATGTGGATTTATCTTTGGTGTCTGCTCGAAAGATGACGTGACCGTCCACTAATTCGATTCTGTCTCCATGTGTGACATGGTCGCCAAACCAAACGCGATTCACGCGTCCATCCTTGTGAGAAAATGCGGAGAGTGTTCCCAAAAACTCCCCATCCTCAGCGTAAACTCTCAGACCTGGTTTCAATTCAGTCGACACGGCCCGTAAACGTTCCGGCAAAGCATTTGAAGATTTGAAACTTGACCCAATTTCTGCGGCAATAGTGCGAATGTCGGTCGCATGGGACCACCCCGACGATACCGCGATTCCAATCGCGGCCAATGTCACACCAAGAATGAGCTTGCGCATTTCGACGACCTCCTATTATCTTCTCTCGAAACACGTAACTCCGTAAACCGTTCCGTCGGGGTCAAATTTAAATTCAGCCCTTTTATCGGAGCAGCCCTTGGAGCCACCGTGCAAACAGAATAGTCTGATATGGCGATGTCAATTTGACCTCGCAACAAACAGGACCTGACTTCATGCGCATCGATCTTCGTGATGGGATAAAAGACGAGCTCGATACGAAAATCACCATCACGCTACGCTGGATGTTCCGCATCATAATTTTGTCAATTATCTTGGGGGCCATTCTCTTTGGATGGGTCACGCGCAAGCGCATGAGCGAGACCGTGGCGGTCGAAAACAAAATTGTGAAATTATTCGATGTTACTCGCGGGGTAAGCGATACGTCTTACGGCACCTATTGGAAATATTGCGGGGGGTGGTTTACCGCCGATCACGTTCATGAAGCCATGGATCTGAACGCGCCGAAATTTGTCTCCGGCCGGGTTGTGCGGGCTCCGGGTCTGATTGACGCGGTCTGGTATGGAAAGAAATGGTCCTGCGGCGCTCCGGCAAATCTCGAAATCGGCATGGAGGTTCATTTGCTGGGCTATCCGGGGGGCAGTGATAAACCGACCTTGCGGCAAGGCAAAGTGCATTTCCACCGCGAGGAAAGCGGGTCAGATGGCTACCAAACCGGAACATGGATTGTTGTTTTTGAGCCCCGCGATGATGCGGGAATTTCGGGTGAGCCCGTGGTGGTAGGCATGTCCGGCGGCATTGTGACAGATAGGAATTTTAATCCTGTCGGTATTCTCGTCACCCAGAACAGTCCCGCCGATTTAAACGGCGACGGCGCGCTGGAGCAAAGCGTAGACATCGTCAGCCTGTCTGACGCCTATCGGATTTTGATCCAAAATTAGGGTGCGTTGCGGGAGTTTAGGCCCCCACAGCGGCCCTGTCTTCTGGCCTGCGCTTAAACTTTACTTCTACATAAGGGCAGCCCGGGATGATTTTATATCCCGCGTCTTTCGCGTCCGCGACCATGGCGGCGTAAAGTTTTCCGGCGACGCCTTGCCCGCGCATGGCTGTGGGTGTGAAGGTGTGATTGGCGTTAAAGACCCCGTCTTTGACTTTTGCCAAGGTGAGTTCCGCCTCGCCCGCCTCTGTTTCTATGACAAAGCGGTGGCCTTGCAGCGTGTCTTGCTTTTGAACATCCATGATGAACCCTTCTATGGAGGCGAGGCCTGCGGCCCCTGTTTTGATAAGTGAAGGCGCGGTGCCCGCATCTATTCCGCCCAAGGCAAAAACAGGCACAGGCAGGCGCGCAGCCCTATCTTTCAGGGCATGGGGCCCGATGGGCGTGCCGGCGGACGGGCTGCGGCTCGGAAACAGGCTGGAGATAAAAAGCGCGTCGAGACTGTCGAGCGGCGCGAGATATGCGCCCTCTTTTAACCCTGCCATTGTAATAATCCCGTCCGGTCGTTTGGCGCGCCAGTCACGCGGTCCAGTCAGTCTTGCATCCCGGCTGAAATGAACACCATCTGCGCCAATTTTTTGCGCCAGTTCGGGGTCATTCCCGATAAGCAATTGTCGGTTTTGTGTGCGTGTCAACGCGCGCAAGGCCTCCGCATGTTCGGGATTTCCGAAATGGCGGTAAATAACGGCGCAGCCCGCCGGTAGACGGCGCACCACATCCAGCGGATTCTCAATCCGCCTTGGGTCCGTGAAAAAAACCAGCGGAGACAGGCGGCAACGCGGTCCTTGCGCGCGCAATTCTGCAGCGACTCGCGCCAGCACACTTTTCTTTTCCGTTCCGTCGGAATAGGAGGCGGCCATGTCAGAGATTTCCAATCAACATAAAACCGTCCTAGACAAATTAACCGCCGCGTCAAAGCGCGCGGGCCTGCCTGCCGCCGCGCTGGTGGCCGTGTCCAAGGTGCAGCCCGATGCGCGCATCGCAGAGATGTTGAAAACGGGGCAAAGGATTTACGGCGAAAACCGCGTGCAAGAGGCGCAAACTCGCTGGGGCGGAACGTTTGCGGATCATCGCGACGGGTTAGAGCTTCGCTTAATTGGGCCGTTGCAAACGAATAAGGCCGCTGATGCTGTCGCCTTGTTTGATGTGATTGAGACGGTGGACCGCGAGAAACTTCTGAAAGCCTTGGTGAAGGCTGTGGGGCCTGACGGAAAAATGCCGCGCCTCTATGTGCAAGTGAACACAGGTGAGGAGACCCAAAAATCCGGTGTCCGGCCCGCTGATGTCCCGGCCTTTCTGACACTGATGCGGGAGACTTATAATCTCGAGCCCGAAGGTTTGATGTGTATCCCGCCTATGGGTGAGGCCGCCAGTCCGCATTTTTGGCTGCTGTCCAATCTGGCGAAAGATAACGGCGTTTCAAAACTCTCTATGGGCATGAGCGGAGATTACGAAATCGCCGCCGAAATGGGCGCGACCAGCGTCCGTGTCGGAAGCGCTCTTTTCGGGGCTAGAAAATCATAGGATGGATTGAGGCTAAAGCGCCGCTGAAAGGTTGACTCGTGAGCGCTCGACCAGCCCGCCCGGGGTCTCTTGCAACTCAATCAGCTCTGACGCGATGAGCGCGAAAATACGGTCTCCAATGAAAAACGGCCGCGCATTCCCATACCAATCCACGCAGGACGTCTCGCACTCATAATTTGGATCTAGCCGTGACGGGTCGCCCTTGGCGTTGCCCCACTCTGACAACTGGCCAAAGGCGGAGACCCGCGTAAAGCTAATATCCGTGCCGTCTTCTTCTTCGTCAAAATCCCAGCCATCAGCGTGTGTGCCGTCGAAATAAGTCGGCAGCCCAAGCACCGCAGAGCCATCCTCGTCAACGCGCATATTCAGCGCTTGTGCGCGGCCCTCCGTTTCGAACCGATTGGCGAGGCTCAACGTGTCTGACAGAGTTGGGGCAGAGGATAAATCCAGCCAAGATATGTTTAAATAATTGGGCCGCCTCCCTATCAACACCGCATTTTTTCCAACGCGGTCCAGTCGGTTAATGGTGTGGGGAACAGACATACGAATAGGCGGCAAGCGGGTTTCAAGATCCATCACATAGGCGGCATAGGTGTCGTCCAATTTATTCGAATATATGAGATGGTTTTCCGTAAACCGCGTTTTCATGCGATAGCTGAACGCGCCCGGAAGCGGCGTGAAATTCCGCCGGGCGGTCAAGCTTGGCCGGGTCGAGAAATCAGACATCGGCATGTCGAGCAATGCCAAATCATCTTCATCCCCATTTGGCGACACGACGGCTAAAACTCGGTTGTCTTTAACGTCAAAAGCAAAGCGGGATTTCAGCCGCGCGTCCACCGAGACAGCCTCTACTTTAGTCGTGCCGAGCGGAAACCGGTAGAGTGTGTTGGGCTGGCTGCGTTTTGGGTCTCCGAAACGTCTTGCGGCATATCGGTCCGGACCCGGTGCGGCGACCCAAAGATAACCATCGTCTTCCGTCACAATCCATTCAGCCCGCCAATCGGCCATCACGGCGCGGGTGTTGCATTTTAAATCTTGCGTCAATTTACACTCTGTCACCATATGTAGCGACGGGTCCGCCAAACGCAGTGAAGGCGGGTAAATATCTGATGCGCGCAAAATTGATTGGGTTTGCGTTTCGCCTTTCCGGCGAAGGGCGGGCCAGGCGTCCGGATCGTCAACTGTGCCTTCCGTATGAAAAATCAGGGTGTCGCCAATCATCCGTGTCGCGGAATTATCGCCGCTATAATAATCCTCGGATTCTAAATACCAGGTCCCTTGGCGTGAAAACTGCCCCTCTGCATCCAACGCAAACAGGCTGATTTCTGTAGCCTCTTTCCCGTAGTGATATCCCGTCACTACAAGGCGCCGTCCGGAGACCAGCAACTCATCATACCAAATATCCTCATCTACCTCGTCATACATATTCAGGCGTGCTGCTAATTTCGGCACGCCGCTTCCGATGTCGAGACTGAATAAACGTCCGTCTTGCATGAGGACAAGATGGTCCCCGACCTGTTTGACGATATCGCCCTCATCAACGCCTTGGTTTTGCACATTCGTTATATTTGGGCCCGATTGTCTGGAGCCTGTCACAATGACAACGTCGTCGTCATTGCCGCCTTGGGCCTGCCGCTCTTTTCGGCGCTTTGCCTGCAGGCGCTCCGCTTGGCGTCGCCAATTTTGGTAATCTGCTTTTGAGCTAAAGGGTGTAAGTGTGTCTGATACCAAGGCATCATAGCGAATATCATCTGCGGCATGTTGGAAAGGCAGGCTGGCGCAGGCCGAAAGCGCGATTATTGCCGTAAAGCTTAGGCCAATGCGTTTACCGAATGTCATATAATCCTCACTCTCAACCCCATCTCCAACTGCGGTAATACGCTGACCATCTCCTCAGGGGCGAGGGCAACGCAGCCCAAGGTTTCCCGGTCATCGACTTGGGCGACATGGATAAAGACCGCGCTGCCGAGATTGGGCTCGGGCGGGCTGTCATTATGGCTTATGACCAAGATGACGTCATAAGCGCCGTCGTCCCGCCAGAGATTTTCATGGCTGACTGAAGAGGGAAGGCGGATAAAGCGGTTATAGGCCGGGTCATCCGGCGCGTCGCACCAACCGTCATCTTTGCGCAGAGGCCGAAAGGTCAGGCTCGATTTCGGGCGCGGCAGCCTGTCGGCGCGATAGAGGCCAAATCGTAAGCGGTAATCCCCAAGCGGCGTTTTTGCATCACCCTCGCGCCCTTGCTCGGCCGGGGTGCTCCCGGCTTTCCCAATGCGGCAGGGCAGGTCCATCCCGGCCATCGTTACACGTCGGGTGCGCGTATTGATTATCATTTGTTTCGGCATATAATCGCATTTTTGTGATGCATTGGGAACAATCCGTTATTAGCATAAACTGTGTTAGACGCGCATAGGCGCGCCAAGTTGGACGCCGAACCTCTATCGGCTCACCAGAAGGGAATAGACCATGGCTGTCAAGAAACGTGTTTTACTTGTTGATGATGATGAAATTTTGCGGGGCGAGCTTGTCGCGCAATTTGCGCTTTATGATGAGTTTGAAACGCATGATGTGGGGTCAGGCACAGAAGGGCTTGCTCTGGCAAAGGCGCAGACTTTTGACATGATTATTCTGGATGTCGATATGCCGGACATGCAGGGTACAGAAGTCGCCCAATTGATACGCGCCGCCGGTATTGCCACACCGATTGTTATGCTGACGGGGAATACGGGCGAAGCCTCCGAAATCCTCGGCTTGAATTCCGGCGCGAATGATTATGTCACAAAACCGTTCCGCTTCGGCGTGCTGTTGGCCCGTTTGCGGGCGCATTTGCGGACATTTGAACAATCCGAAGACGCCGTCTTCACCGTTGGTCCTTATAGCTTCAAACCTGCCGCCAAAAAACTCACACCGCCGGAAGATCCGTCCGGCCGTCCCGTGCGCGATATTCGCCTGACGGAAAAAGAAACGAACATCCTGAAATATCTTTACCGCGCAGGCGGAAAAGCCGTTGCCCGGGACGAGCTTTTGGAAGAGGTGTGGGGATATAATTCCGGCGTCACGACGCATACGCTGGAAACCCATGTCTACCGCTTGCGCCAGAAGATTGAACTCGTAAAAGGTGAAGCGACTTTGCTGCTGACGCAGCCGGGCGGATATTCACTGGCCATGTAATTCTTGGCGTAAATTTGGGGCTTCGAAATGGGCGTAATTGTCCGAGATATAAAGGCTCCAAACCGCGCAGATTTTGAACGCGATATTTTGCACGGCGGTCAACCCGTTGTGATGCGCGGGCTTGTCGCCGCGTGGCCCGGCACGGGGCAATCTGCACCCGCGCTTTTCAAAACGCTCAAATCCTATGACAGCGGCGCGATGCAGGGCACGCTGATTGGACAGCCGGGAACTGCGGGTAAATTTCACTATGCCCCCGATTTACGCGGGCAGAATTACACGCAAATCGGTGAGACCCTCAGCCAGGCTTTAGATCGCCTGTCGAGCGGACCGCACCCGGATGGAGCCTATATTCAGTCTATTCCGCTGGACCGTCATATGCCGGACTTCGCGCGGGATCATCCGATGCCATTGATTGATGCATCCGTGACCCCGCGGGCTTGGATTGGGACGCCGACAACCGTACAGACTCATATGGATCAATCGCAGAATATTGCCTGCGTGTTATTGGGCGAGCGTGAAGTGACATTGTTCCCGCCCGATCAATTGCCAAACCTATATCCCGGACCACTGGAAACTGCGCCCGGCGGCGCGATTGTCAGCCTGGCAGATTTGGACGCGCCGGATTTTGAAAATCACCCGGGATTCGCGCAGGCGCTGGAGACAAAGATGTCTGTCACTTTGCACCCTGGCGATGCCATATTTATTCCCTATGGATGGTGGCATCATATCCGCGCGACCGCGCCGCTGAATATGCTCGTCAATTATTGGTTTCTGTCTGAAACCCCTCGTCTCGATACACCCTATGCCGCGCTCGCAATAGCGATGCTCTGTTTCGATAGGTTGGATGATAATGCGCGGGACGTTTGGTCTAACCTGTTTAACCATTACGTCTTTCGCAAAAATGGTGATCCGATGGGACATGTCTCCGACGAGACGCGAGGCCTGCTGGGCGGTATTCCCGAGGGACAAGAATTTGGCGCAATCATGGAAGTCCTAAGCGTCTTGGGACCATTGGTTGGCCTGAATCCGCCACCGCGCAAATGACGGCGAGCGCAGCTAATTTTCTGATATTTTATACGGGGCTTGTCGCCGCTTTGACCTTGGCCGAGGTGCGAGAGAATAGATTGGCCCAACGGGTTTTAAAACCGGCGGCGGCACTTGGATTTATTCTCATTTCTCTGTTTTCCGGGATGCCGCAGTCTCTCTATGCGCAGCTGATTATATTGGGTCTCATCGCGTGCGCCTTTGGAGATGTGTTTCTGCTGTCCCGTAAGTCGAAAATTTTATTTTTGGCAGGGATGGCGAGTTTTGCAATCGGGCATTTCGCTTATCTGTCCGCTTTCATATCACAACCGCGGGGGCTGCTGACAGCGGCGGATTTCCTGAAAACGGGCCTCACCCTTTTTGCCGGGTTTGCTGCGTATAATTGGCTGAAGCCGCATCTCCCAAAAGATATGCGGATTGCCGTATCGGTCTATTTTTTTATTATTCTGTTGATGGTGATAAACGCGCTGCGCCTGCCGGCGCAGGGACCCTTGGGACTGGCTATGATTGGCGCGGTGATGTTTGCTGTGTCAGATGTATTTGTCGGGCGGGACCGATTTGTCACCCCCACCCCCAAAAACGCTCTTGCCATCACCCCGCTTTATTTCGGGGCACAAGCGCTCATCGCGCTCTCCGCCCACGCTCATATTTAACGAGCTGATACATCCGGTATTTGCGTCATTTTTGCGTGAGATCGAGGACCTGAGTCAGGGGCACATGGTCTGACGGTTTTGGGTCCCATGTCCGGCACGGGACGTGTATTTCATGACCCGCTTTACCCATGGCGAGAGCGGCAGGTTTCAGCGCGGGGCTGACCCAAATATGATCCAGGCGGCGGCCGCGATTTGATTTCATGACGTCGCGCGCGCGGTAAGACCACCAGCTATAGAGCTTTTCTTCCTCACCCGCGAAAAGGCGAGAGGTGTCTGTGAAGTCATGCGTCTTACGCAAGGTTTCTAAAATCTCGACTTCCATGGGTGTATGGGAGACGACTTTCAAAAGCTGCTTATGGCCCCAAACATCATGTTCATGGGGGGCGATATTAAAATCTCCAACGAGGATTTGTTGGGCGTCGCCTTGGGAAAATCGTTCGGTGAAATAGCCCCGCATATTTTCCAGAAAATCGAGCTTGTGCCCGAACTTATCATTCACCGTTCGGTCGGCGACATCACCCCCGGCAGGAATATAGAAATTATGAAATTCGAAATCCTGATCACCCGCTATCACGCGCGTTGAAACGTGACGGGCATGGTCCAACGGGCAGAAACTGGTGGGCAGGCGTTCCATCGGCAATTTCGAAACGGTTGCCGCGCCGTGATATCCTTTTTGCCCTTTGACCTCTATGAACGCATAGCCAATGTCGCGAAACGCCTGGTAAGGAAACTGCTCTTCGACGCATTTAATTTCCTGGAGGCCCAAAACCTCCGGCTGTTGTTCTTGCAGGAAGCGTATGACCTGATCAATCCGCAAGCGGACAGAGTTGATATTCCATGTGGCGACTTTGATTTTCATATCGCGGGAATAGACATACCGGGGGCAGGTTTAAAGCCCCCGATATTATTTTACGGGGTGTTTGCCGACCTATCTGCGGCGGTCGCGGCGACTGTCTTCGCGCAGGACAAATTTACGCGGGTCGATGCGGCCATTATATTGTAGATTGGTCAGGGATACGCGTGTTGCGCCGCCAAAGTCATCCGCAATAATCCAAGTTTGCAGCGCAAGTGTTTTAGAGTCGAACACGAGCGTAATGGCGCCGTCTTGCTGACCCGATCCATCGCGCGCCGTCACAATCCACTGACCCGGTATTTTTTGTAACGCCGTGACTTGGGTGTCTTCCGCCAGATTGATATTCTCCTTGAGAAAATAATTCAGGGGCGTTGCAGAAAGCGGTACGCGGTCAAAAGTTTCCAAGTCGCGGTCATTCTGAACCAGCGTGACGCCGTCAGACACGATAAGCAGCGGGCTGGGCGCATCATATTCGAAGCGGACCTTACCCGGGCGCTGCAACCAGATTTTACCCGTGCTCACGGCCCCATTGGGCGCGACCTGTCTGAAATCACCTTGAAAGCTGAAAGTGGCATTCATTGACGCATCAATCCGGGCAAGGTCTGCGCGAACATTGGCCGGATCTGTAAAGGGCGCATTATATTGCGTTTTACCGGACGGGGCTTGCACGGGCATGGTCTTTGCCGTTTGCGCGACGGCGGTCCCGATGGCCGTAGTGGCGAGGAGGAGGGGGAGTATAAATTTGGTCATCATGCGCTTTGCCTATCTGGATTCGGTTTAACAGGGTCTGAATAGAACGCTCAGATAGATTACAATTTCGCAAGAGGGGAAACCCTAGTGCCGGATGACGTCTCCTCTCATACGCCGCGCGCGCTAGGCTCCAAACGCCGCAATATTATGTATCGGGGTTTCAGGGCGCGCGCCATAATGCTGAATTACTTCCGCTGCGGCGAGTGACCCTAAATATCCTGCATCGGCCCACGCCATGCCCATTGCGCGCCCGGCCAAAACCCCGGCTGCATATTGATCGCCCGCGCCTGTGGTATCAACAATTTTTGAAATCGGGGCAGCCGGAACCAGAAAGCGTCGCTCTCTGGTTTGAATAACAGACCCTTTTTCACCGCGCGTGACACAGACAACAGGGCGCATCCCGCTCAAGGCATCCAGCGCCGTGTCCAAACGGTCCGTCTCGAAAAGAGCCAAAAGCTCATCCTCATTGGCAAAGAGGATGTCGGTTTGATGTTCCGCTAACTGGCGAAATCCCGCACGGTGGCGGGCGACGCAAAAACTATCGGATAGGGTCAGGGCAACCTGACCGCCCGTCGCCTGCGCGATTTCGGCGGCTCTGACATAGGCGGCTTTTTGATCATCACTGTCAAACAAATATCCTTCCAGATAAATTGTCTTGGCCCGCGCGATTTGGGATTTGGAAACATCCGCAACGCCAAATTCTGTATTTGCACCCAAAAATGTACTCATGGAGCGTTGGCCGTCTTTTGTGACCGCAATCATACAGCGCCCGGAGCCTGTGCCGCTTTTGGTCTGGGCCGTTTCAAACTGAACCCCTGCGTGGCGGTACCCCGATATCAAGCGATTTCCGACGCCGTCGCGGCCGATTTTACTGACATAAGCGGCGCGCACGCCCAGCCCGGCAATTCCGACCATCGTATTGGCCGCGGATCCACCTGCAATCTCGCGGATCTCGCCGGCCGTTTTCAAAGCGTCATTCAGGGACAAGGCCCGCGGCTCATCAACCAAGGTCATGGAGCCGCGCTCGATATTTTGCGTTGCAAGAAATTCGTCCGGTACCGGGGCGATTATGTCCATAATTGCATTGCCAATGCCGAGAACGTCGATGTCTTTTGTCATGATATTCAGCCCGTAGATTCAAATTTAATTGCGCAGATGCGTCTAAGGCATTAGCGCTCCTACTACTATGACAAAAATCGCTCTCCTCATTTCTGACAATCTCCTGCCAACGGCCGAAAACGCGCGTCCGGACAGATTTGAGTTGATTGAAGAGGTTGGCAAGCTCACACCTGCGCTGGCGGCCCTTGGCATGGAACTTGTTGAAGTCCGCTGGCGGGAAATCGCAGACCGCGCGGGAGAGTTTGCCGCCATATTACCTCTCATGGTGTGGGATTATTTTGAAGGCAATGAAGAGGCTTTTCTGACGGCGATTGCAAAGGCTGAAGCCGTGACGCCTGTTTTCAATTCTTTCGATATTTTGAAATGGAATGCGGATAAATCCTATCTGGACGAGCTTCACGCACGCGGCGCGCCTGTCATTCGGACATTGACGGTGGAGCGCGTCACGCCAACAAATGTTGCGCGGGCCTTTGAAGAGCTCGAAAGTGAAACTCTTGTTATCAAACCAAAAGTCGGGGGCGGGGCTTGGCGGCAGGTCTTGTACAAAAAAGGTGACCCCTTCCCGGACGCGCAAGACCTCCCGCCCGAAGGCGCGCTTATCCAACCTTTTCTCTCCAGCGTGACGGAAGAGGGTGAATATTCCTTCCTCTATTTCGGCGGCCGCTTTTCCCATGCGGCGCGTAAAACGCCAAAAGCCGGAGATTACCGCATTCAATCCATCTATGGCGGGGCCGAAGAAACCTATAGCCCAACTCAGGCAGAACGAGATCGCGCCCGCGATATTTTAGACGTCTTGGACGACACGCCGCTTTATGCGCGGGTGGATTTATTGCGCGGGGAGGACGGACGGCTAAAGCTTATCGAGCTGGAATGTATCGAGCCCTATCTCTACCTCCCTCACGCCAAAGGCGAAGGCGGCGAGAATGAAGGCGCGCAAAAATTCGCAAAGGCGTTGAAAGCCCGATTAGATAAATTGGCGGCGGCGAAAGACGGTTAGGCTCCGCTCACGAAGCTTTGATCAATATGAAGCTCTGGTCAAAATGGCGTGCGGCGCTTAAGCTGGGTCTATGCCGCAGCTTACACATGTTACCACGGACACATCTGCCTCTGACATTTTAGAGATCATCGACCGCGAGGGCGCGGTGATTATTGACGCGATTTTATCGCCGTCAGAAACAACGCAATTTGCCCAAGAATTGGACCCGCTCTTAGAATCGGCTGCATTGGGACAAGATAGTTTTTCGGGATTTTCAACCACACGTATCGGCGCGCTGATTGCGCGTTCGGAAATTTGCCGGAGGCTCGCGACAAACGCGCAACTTTTGGACATCGCGGACGGAATGCTCGGTAAGTTTTCCCCCACGGTGCAATTATCTCTGACACAGGCTGTCAAAATTGCGCCGGGGGAGGGCGCGCAAATCTTGCACCGCGACCGCGGGCTATGGGGCGGGCATATTCCGCGCCGTATTGAAACCCAGCTTGGGACTATGATTGCGGTGACAGATTTTACCCATGAAAATGGAGCAACTCGCGTTGTCCCGGGCAGTGCCCATTGGGATGCAAAACGTCAGCCCGAGGCACATGAAATTGCCAGTGCCGAAATGAAGGCGGGCTCTATCCTTGTTTATAACGGAACAGTTATTCACGGCGGCGGCCCCAACTCGACCGACGTTCCCCGCCTTGGTGTCTTGCTGCATTATACGTTGGGATGGCTTCGCCAGCAGGAAAATATGTACCTGTCTTGTCCGCCGGACATCGCGAAAAATTTCACGCCGGAACTTCGTCGCCTATTGGGATATGCGCAAGGCTCCCCCGTGATGGGATTTTATTCAGACCCCAATGGGGCAAGAGAAACAGCCTCCCCCGAAGCTCTATTTGGGGATGAGGTGAGCGCCGTCGGTCAACGCACCAGCGGGGAGGATGTGGTCAAGCGCACGACAGGCCACACGCAAGAGGGTCCTAATTCCGCTTAATCGTGGCCAAACCAACACCGACAAGTACCCCCGCGCACGCGATGGCAAAAGATAAGGTCACTGGCTCAAACACAAATAATGCCCCCCCGATGGCTGCGATGACAGGGACGGAGAGTTGCGAGATAGAAGCTGTTGTCACAGATAAATCCCGCAAGACGTAATACCAAAGCGCATAACCCAATCCGGACGTGACTGTGCCTGATAATACCGCCAAGAAAACGCCTTGGGGTCCGGGTGTCGATTCCGGAATGACCCAAAATATAATAGGGCTTAAGAGTAGCAAAAGGATAGCGGCGCGCGAGAAATTTCCCGCCGTCCGCGCCACGGCGTGACCGGGGCCTTTCCCCAAAACAGAGTAAACACCCCATCCGATACCGGATAAGGCCATCAAGATTGCCCCCAAGGGCGGCGGCGCTTCAACCCCCGGCGCCAGAAGGTAAATTAATCCCCCCATGGCCAAGGCGAGACCTAAAGTTTGCAGCCGGGATAATCTCTCCCCTCGGGAAAAGGCAATCGCCAGCATCGTCAATTGCACACTTGCAAAAAGCAAAAGCGCGCCCGTTCCGGTGGCGAGTTTCAAATATGCAAAAGAAAAAAAGACGCCATAAGCGCTTAACGCCGCTGCCGCAGACCATCGGCCCGCAGGCCAGCTCATTTTTGGACGGGATAAGAGGAGCAACACCAAGGCGCCGGATAGAAAGCGAATAAGTGAAAAACCCCACGGTCCAATATCCGCCCCGCTTAGTGCCAAGCGCGCCAAAACAGAGTTGCCGGCGAAAGCAATCAGAACGAGGAGTGTCAAAAGGGCCAGACGCATAAACCCGCCCCTAGCAGTCGGAGCGGAGAATAAACATCACAATTCGGGGAGGAAAGCCCCCACTGAACTGGAGGCAGTAAGCAGGTATACTAGGAGCGTTTCTGGCGCTAGATGCCCGTATATACTTACATTCTTGCGAAAGAATTGCTAACCGATGCGCCGTGCGTGCGGGCCTTGATTTATGCGTGCACAGTCGCGATATACGCGCCTCAACAGACACAAGACGACATAAGGTTTTCCATGATCCCCGGCCAGAATTTTAACGACCGCTTAAAGGCGCAAAAAGAGGCGAAGCTTGAAAGGCTCAAGCGCGCTAAAGCCAAGCAGTTGGACCCGGCAGAAAAAGCCCGTCTCATGGAAGAGCGCGCCAAACGAAATGCTGCCCGCCAAGCCCGAGAAGAAAAGCGTAAGGAAGAGCGCAAGCGCGAAGAAGCCGAAGCCGCTGCATTGAAGGCGGAAGAAGCGCGGAAAAAACTCCTCGCGATTGAAGCCCAGAAAAAAGCCAAAGAAGAATTAGCGAAAGCGCAAAAAGCGCGCCGCGATGCGAAATATGCGGCCCGGAAAAACAAACGCCGTTAAGCTCTGACGTTGTTCATTATGATATGAAAAAGGCCGGCCATGTGTTCGGCCTTTTTTATGGCCAAATATAAAGCAAATGTGGCCTAGAGTTTCCATCCGGTATGAAGCGCGGCAATGCCCGTGCTGTAATCTTGATAGTCAACTTTTGCGAATCCGGCCTCGCGTATCATTTCTGCAAATTGTTCCTGTTTTGGAAATTTGCGAATGCTCTCAACCAAATATTGATAGCTGTCTCTGTCGCCCGTCAACACTTGTCCTAATCGCGGGATGACAGCGAAACTATAGGCATCGTAAAATGCGCGGATGATTTTTGCGGGGGGTGTTGAAAATTCGAGGATGGCCAAGCGGCCGCCCGGCTTTAACACACGCAAAAATTCACGCAGCGCCGCCATTCTATCTGTCACATTTCGAATACCGAATGAAATTGTGACGGCATCAAATTGCCCCTCTTCAAACGGCAGCATTTCTGCGTTGCCGCAGATGCGTGTCAGATCCATGCCGCGATCTTTTTCGGCATCAATTCCTGCCACCAGCATGTGATCATTAATATCACAAATCACGGCAGAGGCCGCCGCGCCGCCGCGCCGAACGCGGACGTCTTCTGCGGCCTTAATGAAGCGCCGCGCAATATCGCCCGTCCCGCCGGCAACGTCCAACAGGCGTTCGCCCGGTTGAGGGTTCAGCCGCGTAATTGTCATATTTTTCCAAACGCGGTGAATACCGACGCTCATGGCGTCATTCATAAGATCGTAATTGGAGGCGACAGAGTCGAAGACGCCCTTCACGCGGCTGATCTTTTCAGCCTCGGGGATAGTTTCAAATCCGAAATCAATCGTCTTGTCAGACATGGTCAAAGGGGTCCTGTCCCAAAATTCCGCGCGACTTATTCAGCGGCAACAGGCAGGCTCTTAAGCTGATGTGCGCGCGGCGGCAACATATTGTGACCCGGCGCAACGCCGCAGCTCTCACAATCATATTCTGATGTGCTTTGTCCTTTGAAGAATGCGGCATCTTCTTTGAAGGCGCCGACCAAATAATCAAAGACGGCGCGAATACGCATGGACCGCTTCAGGTCTTGATGGGCGACGAGATATAAGGACTCCATTTGCACGAAGTCCGGCAAAATCCGCATAAGGCCCAAGTCGCGATTGATTAATCCGCACATAGGTAAAACCCCAATGCCATATCCATGAACCAAGGCTTGATCGAATGCCCAAATGGAATTTGTATTAAATGTCACTTGCTTGGGCTCGAACATCATTTTGCCGTCACCATCCATAATCCACAAAGACTTGCCATCCATAATTTGCGCGAGAACACCGTCATGCTCTGTCAGGTCTTGGGGTGTTTTTGGTGCGCCGCGCCGCTCAATGTAATCGGGCGATGCGAAAAGACCAAACCCCACTTCGGCAACTTTGCGCCCGATGAGGGAGTTTTGCTCGCCCGGACTGCGCCAGCGGAGTGCAATATCCGCCTCACGCTGTGCAAGGTTGAAGCTCTGAAAGCCAATTCCAATATCGACGAGGACATCCGGATGTTCGCGCCGGAAGTTTTGCATGACGCCAGGCAGCCAACTTGTGCCGACCCCTTCTGTGGCAGATAAACGGACGACGCCTGATAAGGAGTCCTCTAACGTCGCAGAGGACCGATCAATCGCCGAGGCTTCGTCCTGCATCCGCCGAATGTGGTCCAACATGGATTGTCCAAAATTGGTCGGGACCAGTTGACCGCTCTCCCGTTTGAGCAAAGACGTTCCAAAGTGATCTTCCAATGCGCGAATCCGCCGGCCGACGGTTGGCTGGCTCATGCCAAGGGCGCGGCCCGCCGCTGTTAAAGAGCCGGCTTCCGCGACGGCTAGGAATATGGGGTAATCAGACCAGTTTTTCATACAGATGTGTATATCGAACCGTCTGATAATGTCAATTTTATACGGAAATGATTAAAACAGGTCTGGGTCGACCCATTTTAAACGTCCGATTCAACAAATTGAATTCGAGGGGGTGGTTAGGCCCCGGCTTCAATCGCGAAAGTCAAACCAGCATGCGATTGGAGGCGATCAATTAAGGCGTCTGCCATGGCCGGCGCAGGCGTCATGACGCCGCCGACGCCCTGGACATCTTTTACCAGGGCTAGCGCCGATTCCGCAATCATCTTGGAGGTAGAGCCATATCCCGGATCCTTATCACCTTTGACGGAGGTTATTATCCGAGTGCCATCAGGCGCGTCGGCGACAAACATGATATCATAGGACCCGTTTTCACGTTCGTCTTTGGACGGACCTTCACCGGGTTTAGGCGGGTTATCGCCAAAGGCGTTTGATTTTGCCATGCCTTTGGCAAGCTGTTCGCCTTTTTCGCCGGGACCGGTCAAAACCATCTCGCCATATTGAAAGTCGCGGCCATATTTATAGCCGAGCAGCGCGTTAGAGCGGTGGACATTTTTGGTGTTAATGCTGGCCATGATAAATGGCGTCGCCCAGCTGCCGAGGTCGGTCTCTTCCATGGGTTTATGAATGGGCGGTTGGTCAGCCCCTTTTTCCGGAGAGAGCGAGAAAGGATCTTTCAGCCAGCCCAAAATTTCCGGCTCTTTCTGCGCGCGTTTCATCGTTTCCATAAAACTCGCGGCCGTTCCGCCGGAGAATGTCCCCTTCATTCCGCGTACGCGGCAGCGGACCCGCGAACTTGCGCCGCCGTGATTTTCTATCGCATGTTTTTGCAGGTGATAAACCCCGAGGTCGAACGGGATGGAGTCAAAACCGCAAGACAGAACAATCCGCGCGCCTGATGTTTTGGCTGCGTTGTCATAACGATCAATCATATCTTTCATCCAAGCCGGCTCGCCGCACAAGTCGACATAATCGGTCCCGGCCTCGACACAGGCTTTTAATAGCGGCTCGCCATAAAGCTGATAGGGGCCGACTGTCGTGATGACAGCTTTCGTGCGCGACGCCATCACGGCTAGGCTTTCCGGAAGGCTGGAGTCGGCGGAGACAATCTCGACGTCTTTGGAGACGCCCATTTCATCCCGGACAGCGGCGAGTTTCGCAGCATTCCGTCCGGCCATCGCCCACTTTAAATCCGTGTTGCCATATTCGGCTTGTAAATATTCGGCGACAAGGCGGCCGGTAAATCCGGACGCACCGTAAATAATAATATCGAATTCGCGATCAGACATAAGAGAGCTTTCTTAAAAGGGGCAATCTATCTACGGGACAACGGGCCCAACGGACCGTTCAATTATCCGATGCCAGAGTGCGAGAACAGGTGCGCCAAGTTCTAACGCCATGCCAAACATTGCTCGTGCCGGCGGCGTGCCAAGCTCGGCATAGCTGATTAACCGCGCCAACCCGCCGATAAATATGGCCAGAACTAAAATGCGCAACACCGTGCCGCGAGTATCAATATCGCCAAGCACATACCAAATGCCGAA
>CALFWV010000182.1 GCA_937927825.1 uncultured Caulobacterales bacterium
CGTGGCGATAGAGATATAGTCGCGGGTCTCCTCCAACACGATATTCCCGTCCTCATCTTTCTCGACATAAGTATAGGTTTCGCCGCCTTCCAGCGGATATTTGAAATGCCAGAAGTGACCGTCGCGTTCGATATTTTCGACTTCCAGATCAGAAATCGCCGTTTGGAAATGCGGGTCCCAATTCACGAGACGCTTATCGCGGTAAATCAATCCCGCCTCATACATATCGACAAAAGCTTTGGTGACGGCATCGGCCATCTGCCCGCCTTCGCGGTCGCCCAATGTGAATTTGGACCGCGACCAATCGCAAGAGCTGCCGAGGCGGCGGAGCTGCTGCTCGATCATGCCGCCGCTTTCCTCTTTCCACGCCCAAACGTGATTGAGGAATTGCTCGCGGGTCATGTTTTTGCGGTATTTCTGCTCGGCGGCGAGTTTGCGTTCGACGACCATTTGTGTCGCGATACCCGCGTGATCCATGCCCGGCTGCCACAGCGTCGCTTTCCCCTTCATCCGGTTAAACCGGATGAGGATATCCATGATCGTATTATTCAGCGCATGACCCATATGCAGGCTGCCCGTGACATTGGGCGGCGGGATGACGATGGAGAAATTATCATCCTTTGTGTCGGTCGGTTTGGCTGCGCGCGGTTTAAACGCGCCGCTCTCTTCCCACATTTTATAAATGCGGGCTTCGGCCTCAGTTGGGTTGAATGATTTCTCGAGCATGACGGTCTCTATTTAACGCAAAACCCGTCCCCCAAAGCGAGGGAACGGGCGAATTTCTTGACAGGCTTCTAGAGCACGCCGTTAACAATGTGAAGCAGGCTTACGCCTTGGCTTAGGTCATTATTTGCCGGAGCTGATGCGCTTGACTTCTTTCGTTACGGCGCGTTCGACGATACCTTTGAGGTTGGAGTCGAGCCATTCTTTGAGCATCGGGCGCAGCGCGTCTTGGACCAAATCACCGATACGCGGGCCGCGCTCGTTGAAGACGGCTTTGTCTTCGACAACATTTGTCAATTGGGCGAAGGCCCCGGCCGTTGCCGTCTCGGTCACCTCATCGAGGATCGCATCTGTGTTCACGGCTTTTACGGGCATGGTAGTCTCCTGGGTGGTATTCGGTGTTTGTAAAGGTTCAGAATGAATTTCGGGTGTTGCAATTTCGGCTTCAGCCTGTGTTTCAACGGGTGCGGCGGTTTCAGATTTCGCATTTGCCCCTAACGCCGCGGCGCCAAGAGCGGCCCCGCCGAGGGTAGCTGCTAAGCCTGCGGGCGCGGCTGCGGGCGCTGACGCTTGCACGGTTTCAACGGCAATCGCATCTGCTTCTGCGGCGGCGGCAATTTCGCTCAAACTCGGCAAATCATCCGCTTCAAAGTCCTCAGTACCGACGTCTTCGGCATCTGCGTTCGCAGCAATATTCTCTTGTTCGGCGTAAGACACATCGTCCAATGACGTCAAATCATGGGCGAGCGTGTCCGACTCCAGCTCATCAGGATGGCTCTGGAACTCATCCTCTAATGTCATGTCGAGGATGTCGCCCAAGATATCCTCTTCGGCCTCCGGCTCTGCCGCTATCGCGTCCGGTTCAGGCGCGGAGGCTTCCATAAAGTCTGCGACGACAGGCTCGTCCTCGGCATCGGGAATGGAGAGTAACGCGTCCAAATCTTCATCTGTTTCCAGCTCGTCCGGATTATCCGCCAAATCCGCCATCAGGGATTTGACAAGTTCCAAATCCGAGTCTTCGGCAGTCGTGACGGTTGCGGCGGCGCCTTCCGTTTCAAACGAGGCCCCGCCAATAGCGTCATTCGCACCACCATCCGCCGGAGACAACAGAATGTCATCCAATAAGGCATCCATTTCGAGCGCATCCGCGTCTTCAAAATCATCATCGGATACGGCAGAAACGCTATCCGGCGCAGAGGTCGTGTCCGACATACCCGGCATAAATTCGAGCGCGCCCTCATCAGCCATCGGGATATCCGCATCCAAGAATGCTAAAATATCATCCTCTGTATCCGGAACAATCCCATCAGATTCGATCATGTCCCGTGTCTCGTCCACAGATTCAAAACCCACAGCCTCTGACTCTAAGGCCTCAGTATCAATATCATCCAAGAGAGCCGTCAGAGCATCGTCTTGAGCATCTTCGGACAAGGACAGATCATCAACATCCGGAATATCGGCCTCTAAATCCGCCAAGACGTCGTCAATGTTCAAATCAACGCTTTCCGCTGCAGCGTCCATGACGTCTGCCTCTGGCGTTCCGGTCTGAATAACAGCCGCATCCAGCACAGCGTCTGAGGTTAAGTCTTGCGCATCGAAATGCATGTCCTGCATCAAATCATCCAAAGCATCAGGCTTAGGCGCGCTGACTAGGTCGGCGACAGGGGTATCCTCCGGCGATTCCATGGCCACCGGTTCATCATCGGAAATAATCTTACGGATAGACGCAAGAATATCTTCCATGCTGGGTTCACCCCCGCCGAGACCTTCTGGTGTATTTGGCGTCTGTTCTGACATAAATTACAATCCCGCAATTGCTCGACATCGATATGTGTCAATCAAGCGGTCCCCCGACGGCTTAATCCTTTGATATATCGTTAAAACAACGCTTCTCGCTTGTCCAGCGGTCCAAGCGTTCAATCCACGGGAGAATCGTCTGGAATGTATTTTTCGTCGTTTTCTCCGTCCCCATCGACATCCAAAAGGGCATTATAAGGCGGAATCGAGGGTGGCTGGATGGGTTCAGACAAAATATCCAACACGCCCGGCTCGTCCCAATTTTCAGGTTTTTTCGTCTCGCCGTGGATTTTTCGGTCTAAACGCTTGATAAACCCGGGCGCATAGCGGTCCATTTTCTCTGTCAAACCCTGATATCGGATAAGGTCCAAATTGTCGGTCGGGTTATATCCGTCGACGGGCAACCGCATACCCTGAGCGTCGAAGACACCCATGGTTGACAGAAGCTGGAATGTTCCGACATTTACATTTCGCTGGGCATCAATCACGGAAAGTTGCGCATTCAATGCCTCTTGCTCGGCATTTAAAACGTCCAGCTGATCGCGCGTCCCGACGGATTGCTCCAAAGTCACGCCTTCAAAAGCTAAATTAGCCGCGCTGACCTGACGTCTTGCCGCGTTGAGGCTCGCGCGCGCCGCCGTTAATTGCGCCCAAACCTGGGTCACGGCTTGATCAATGGCGAGTTCCGCATCCCGCGTTTCAAAGGCCAATCTGGTTTTCGCATGTTCGGCCTGACGCCGACGCGACGTATTCCCGCCGCCCGAATAAATGGGTACCGTGATTTGTGCCGTGATAGAGGCCGCATCAATTGATTGCAGTTGGGACAGCTGTTCCCGCTGTCGGCTTAAACCGCCGGAGATTGCAACCGTTGGACGTCCCGCCGCTTTCGCAACATCTATCGCCGCCCGTCCTGCAGCCTCGTTAAAATAGGAACCGATAAGTTGCGGGTTATTCTCGCGCGCGGCCGCAATGGCATCCGGCAGGCTGGGTGGCAGCGCATAGACCGGCGGCGCGGCAAGCGTCGTCGCGGCGCGCCCCACCAAGCGGGCGTAACTTGCCTTCGAAACGGCGAGTTGAGCTTCGGTTTGCGCCAGGCCGGCCTCTGCCAAGGCCAATCGAGATTCGGATTGCGCAATATCCGTACGCGTGCCCGTCCCGGCCTCAAACCGGGCCTGCGCGCCGTCTAATTGTCGGGATAAAACGCGGACATTATTCCGCCTGACCCGCTGCGCCTCGATGTCCCGGCGGACATCTACATAGGCCGTGGCCGCGGACAGAAAAAGATCGTTTTCTTGGGCGCGTAAGTTTTCCCGTGCCGCCAAAATCCCCAGTTTCGCCTGCTCCTTCAGTGCCTTTACGCGCCCGCCCTGATAAAGCGGTTGGACAATCTGCACGCCGACATCATTCGGGCGACCGGAAATACTAATATCGCCTGTGGCCGTACCGCCCGCTGCGGTGGCAAGGCCGGGATTAAACACGGCGGCGCCGCCCGGAAAGTTAACCCAGCTCTGCGAAATAGACGCCGTTCCGCCAATCGTTGGCCGTCCTTGCGCCCGGGCTTGAACATAGGTTTCGTCGATTTCCCGGAGGCGCGCACGTTCCGCCAAAAGCCGAGGATTGGATTCATAAACAGACACCAAGGCCATTTGCAAATCCTCGGACGCCACTTGCCCATAGGCCGGCGAAATCATGACCACCACAGTGAGGACCGCGGGAAGAATTATATTTTTCAAAGACACGATAAACGCTCCAATCGGAAGTCTTTATACGGTCTCATTACGGGCAAGGACTTTAAATTGAACCTGATTAAGACAGCCGTTCGCCCATACACTGATGTATAAGTCTTCGCCTTAGGCCGGCAAATCGCGTTTTCAGACAAACCGTGTTAAAAAACGAAAGCCGCTTCAGGGGCAAATCCGGGCAGATATGGAGCGCTGGTATCGAATGCGACCGTTTCCCCGACGGCGTCGCCGGATTTCGTAAAGACAGTCACCCGGCCAATCGGACCCGTTTGCACGATACAAACCAGACGCCCGTCATTGGCGAGTTGGGAAAACCAAGGCCGATGAACCTCAGGAACAGCCGCCCCGACAAAGATGACGTCAAAAGGGCCATGCTCTGCCGCGCCGGATTTCAAATCGCCCTGAACGACGGCAGCATTGGAAATATCTGCATCTACCAGTAGCTCCGTCGCGCGCGTGACGGCCGCTTCATCTGTCTCCAAACCCACAACCGTATCTGCGAGTTGCGCTAGGATTGCCGTGGAATAACCGCGCCCGCAGGCCAAATCCAAGACAACGTCCTGAGGCTCAATATCGGCAGCTTGAATCATCTTCGACAAATCGCGCGGGGACAACATCGTCCGGCCCTCATCCGTCTCAATTTGGCAATCGGCATAAGCCAGGGCTTTGCGGGCAGTTGGAACAAACGCCTCTCGTGCGGTCCGGCGAAAGGCGCCCAATATATTTAAATCTGTTACATCGGATGTACGAATTTGCGATTCGACCATCGCGTCGCGGGCAGCAGAGAAATCAGTCATGTAAGCGGACTCGCCAGAAAAGAGGTGTTCATATGTGTCGGCGCTATACCCCTCACCTGCACATACCGCAATCGGCTATTGCGAGCACAGACACTTGTGCTTATAGCACCGCTTCCACCGCGTGAGGTACCATGGCGGAGTGGTGACGCACCGGATTGCAAATCCGTGTACCCCGGTTCGATTCCGGGTGGTACCTCCACTCAACCCCCTAAAATATTGTTTTTTATTTGATTTGGGCTTGTAATAGGCCTTCTTCCTTAAAAGTGATCCGTTTTAAAAAGTTAGAAACTTGGCTATTTTGAGCTGGAAGGAGCACAGTATGGCTAGAACGCTACACCCCTGAACAGATCATCGCGATGCCGCGAGAAGCTGAGATCAAATTATCCCACACCGTTCAACTCAGAGAAAGCCGCGAGTTGTGCGAGACGATGAGGCCGCGCTGACCGCGGAAATTATCCGCTTGGCATCTGAATATGGCCATTATGGCTATCGCCGAGTGACGGCATTCTCAGACATGAGGGATGGACAGTCAACTCCAAGCGAGTTGAACGTGTATGGCGCGAAGAGGGCTCGCAATTTCCGAAGCGCCATAAGAAACACAAGTATCCCTATCAAAATGACAGTTCCATCACAAGATTGCGGCCACAATAACCGAACCATATATCACCCCCGGTATTTGTTTCGCAATTGCCTGCCGCGCAGCGGGAGCGTCGACTTTGATCATGACAAGCTGAGTTCCGGACAGCCTTACAAAATGCTGACGGTGCTGGTTGAATATACACGTCAGGCTTTATGGGTTGAGAAAACCAATTTGACTGCCAATAATTCTATTTGGCCTCATAGAGGCGAACCTCGCATAAACAAGGAGGCCTTAACAATTTGACTTGCCCTGTCTCAATAGTTTTTCTAACTCGTCCTTTCAATGCTGGAAAATCTTGTATTGAATAGGCGCAACTGAATCTATGTTATTTAGCAAAATCAATCACCTCTCAAAGCGTGGACCGAGAGCGGTTATATCGCGTTTAAGGTCTGTGATACAAACCCCACGTTCGGATGGGCATATATTGATGATGCACAACGGAAGAAGCGGCAGTACCCTGCTTGGAGATATGATGGATCAACATCCCTCAATATTTTGGGATGGAGAAACATTCGAAAAATTTTTACATCGAAAATCATTGGAAAGAGGCGTTGGAGTTGATCATCTATTTGACGAATTCAGCGGAGAATACCTTGTCCATGAGATAAAAACACGAATGTCAACCCGGGCTGGAAACCGACAGTTCGGAACAGAAATCCAGGACTACCACCTCTTAATGGCTGGCATGACGCTCGAGGATTTCGCCGAAAAATTGAGATGCCTTGGATTTACAAAATTCATCTATCTCGATCGCAATTACATGAGAAAAATTGTTTCGCATATTGTCGCGACAGAACGAAATCAATTTCATGTCGGCGCTAATGGTAAAACAAAGCGCACCCAAATAAATATTGATCCCAACAAAATATATATTGGCCATCAACTCACTACGTTATCAGACACACTTGAGAGATATAAAAAGTTTTCTGACGATGCCAATGCGGTTTTCAAGAATGATGATTTCCTTCGATTAACTTATGAAAAACACATCAAAAATTCACCGAAGGAGGCGTCCGAAGAAGTCTGTAAATTTTTAGATATCCCGGTGCACAAGCCCAAGATTAAATTCGGAAAAACCACGAACGTCCCTCTCCATGACCTGATTGAGAACTACTCGGAAATTGAAAGAATCGTGAAGTCTGGACCATTCGCTTCGCATCTATCAAACGCTCTTTGAACGTGTAATTAGAAACAGCTTCAACAGGTGAAAAATGAAGCGGTTCGAATCGAAACCATTTGCGCTTCACCGGCCCGCAATAAATTTCGTTCATCGCCCAGTAAAGTTGCGACTCTTGCCCGCCGGCCGCGCAGTCACAAACTCTACTAAATGTGATGGCTGACATTCAAAAAATGAATTTGGTATATTACAAGCTTCGAAACTCTATGACCAAACCCTCACATCCAAGAAATGAGGTTAGCAGTCTTGTTGTTCAGAACACTCGGAACAATGCCTCAGAAAAAGTCACACTTGAAAGACAGCTAACCGATAGCGATTTTTCGAGCTTCAACATCACATCTCGTCTAGCAAATATATGATCGATGATGCATAGATATCTCAGTTTGTCATACATAATGGCGCAACCTGTCAAACTAAAGGAATATGAACAATGAAACTTGTTATGGTGGGTACGGGTTATGTCGGCCTAGTATCGGGCGTTTGCTTGGCTGATTTTGGCCATGAAGTAATCGGCGTTGACGTAGACGCCGATAAGGTTGCTCTCCTAGAAGCGGGTAAAATTCCAATCTATGAACCGGGCCTGGATACACTGGTCCGCCGGAATGCAAGCGCCGGACGTTTGAGTTTCTCAACAAATTTAGCCCCCGCCTTAAAAGGTGCGGATGCTGTTTTTATTGCCGTTGGAACCCCCTCGCGGCGCGGCGATGGTCATGCCGACCTGCAATATGTCTACGCAGCCGCCAATAGTGTTGCAGAGGCGATTGAAGAGAGCGGAAAAGACTACACTGTCATCGTGACCAAGAGTACGGTTCCCGTCGGCACGGGGGATGAAATCGAGACCCTTTTGGCCAAACGCCTGGATCGCGCACGGTTCGATGTGGTATCCAATCCCGAATTCCTGCGCGAAGGCGCAGCTATTGAAGACTTTAAGCGGCCGGACCGCGTCGTTGTCGGCACAAAAAGCGACCGCGCACGAGCCGTTATGGAAGCCGTTTATCGCCCACTTAATATCAATAAGACGCCAATCGTCTTTGTGGAACGCCGCACATCAGAGCTTATTAAGTATGCGGCCAACGCATTTTTAGCGACCAAAATCACCTTTATCAACGAGATGGCAGATCTGTGCGAGGCCGTAGGAGCGAATGTGCAGGATGTCGCGCGTGGCATTGGCCTGGATAAGCGTATTGGAGGCAAGTTTCTCCATGCGGGGCCAGGCTATGGTGGATCTTGTTTTCCGAAAGATACGCTAGCCTTAACCCGCACCGCAAACGATTCAAATGTCGACCTGTCCATCGTAAACGCCGTCGTCTCCGCGAATACGTCACGAAAAGAACGTATGGCCGACAAAGTCATTAACGCCTGCGGAGGTAGTGTCGACGGTCTAACCATTGGCGTGCTGGGCCTAGCCTTTAAACCCAATACTGACGATATGCGCGACGCGCCGTCCCTTACAATTGTTCCCCGGCTTCAGAAAGCGGGCGCCTCTATCCGCGCCTATGATCCGGAAGCGATGGAGGAAGCCGCCAAACATCTGGATGACGTGGAATTTGTCGTTTCACCCTCTGACGCGGCACGGGGCGCTGATGCACTCGTTATCATGACGGAGTGGGATGAATTTCGGGGTATTGACCTTGTTGACCTCCACACGATCATGAACGGGAAGGTCTTGGTCGACCTGCGAAACGTGTATTCAGCCTCACGGGCTGAAAAAGTTGGACTTACGTACGTTGGCGTTGGCTGTTAAGGTTTCAGTCTTGATTTCGCACCTGGCGCAGCTCTCGAAGAACAGATTGTTCAAAGGTAGACCCCGTGACGGATAAAGCAAAGGCCGATGTAAGCCATTCCGCCGGATATCAACCTGGCATGTCCAAGAAGCTCGCAAAGGGCGCCGTGTTGATTGGCGGCGTCAAAGGGCTAAGCCTTGTCTTGGCCGTCTTTAGCACCTTGATACTTGCCAGACTTCTGGCCCCAGAGGATTTTGGGCTGATTGCGATCGGGATGACTTTGATGGCCCTTGTCGTCAATTTAAGCGAATTATCCCTTAGTGAAGCCCTCATACAGACGGATGATATAGATGAGGAGCATTACCACACGGCCTTCACGCTCGGCGTACTAAGATCGGTTTTTCTGGCTATCGTCATTGCAAGCCTCGCTAAGCCTGCCGCCGGACTCTACGGTGACGAAAGGCTGGAAAACATATTCTTCGCTTTCGCGGGCGCCGCCGTGCTCAGCGGATTTTCAAATCCGCGCGTCGTTGATTTGGCAAGAAATCTTGATTTTCGAGCCGATTTTGCGCTGTCTCTTAGTGAACGAATTGCCAGCTTCACCTTCGCGGTCGGTTTTGCGATTTTACTACAGTCCTACTGGGCGCTAATTATAGCCTTTTATGCCGCGCAATCCGCTCGTCTCATCACGTCATATGCCATCATCGGTTATCTTCCAAAATTCAGCCTGAAACGGTACAAGGGAATATTGAATTTTTCCATTTGGGTGACCCTGGGAAAATGGATGCAGACCGTAAGCTGGCGCTCAGACCCCCTCATCTTAGGTCTCTTTATTCCCGTCTCGGTATTGGGCCAATATGACATGTCAAAACGCTTGAACCGAATGGCGACACAAGAACTACTTATGCCGATCGCGCA
>CALFWV010000183.1 GCA_937927825.1 uncultured Caulobacterales bacterium
TCCGGTTACGCTTATGGGGCTGAAACTCTCGTCTGCCTCCGTCGGTGATGTAACATCAGACGCGATTGATTCTGCATTTGCTCAAACGGCAGAACTCATCAATAATCTTGTTCGGATGCAGGACTTAGTATGCCGATGGGACCGAGATAAATTTGTCCTCGCATTTTATGATACTACTGCTGCAGAGGCTAAAATTATTCTCGCACGAATTCAGTCTCTGCTTGATTGTACCGTTTACGATAGCGGCAAAAATGACGGTGCGCCGCTGAGTGTTTCATCGCAGTCCAGCATCATGGAAATCCCACCCTCTGCGAATGAAAACCGAAACCGCCTTGATGATCTTATCGCAAATCTCATTCAAGATCCGGACGAGACTTAGGCCGCTTTCATAACAAGCGCGGCGACAGCTTTTTCCGTGCCGCGCAATCTAAACCTGGGCTCATTGTAATTGCCCATGACCAAGATTGTTTGATCCGGACGCAATCGCCAGCCACTATTTTGAGTGATTGCATTCATGATAATTGACGGATCTTTTATGTCCTCATGGCGCATATGCATCACCACGCCCTTTGGCCCCGCATCTACCTTTGCGACGTGAGCTAAGCGGCACAGACGTTTGATTTTCATAACCTTTAATAAATGGTCGACTTCCTGCGGTATCGGGCCAAACCGGTCAATGAGTTCGGCGGCTAGCGCATTTCCTTCCGTATCATCACTGACCTCTGAAATCCTGCGATAGGTCGCCAGGCGCAAATTCAAGTCGGGGATATAGGCTTCCGGAATAAGGATTGCCACGCCCACATTGACCTGCGGCGTCCAGCTTTCGTCGCGAACAGAGTCTTCATCATCTCGCAATTCCGCAACCGCTTCTTCCAACATATGCTGATAAAGCTCGACCCCAAGGTCCTTTATATGTCCTGATTGTTCCTCGCCCAGTGGATTACCTCCTCCCCGCATATCGAGGTCATGACTCGCCAGAGTGAAACCCGCCCCGAGTGTATCTAACGACTGCAGAATTTTCAGTCGTTTCAACGCACCTTCCGTCGCAATCTGGGCTTCCGGCATTGTGAGATACGCGTAGGCTCTGACCTTTGAGCGCCCAACACGGCCGCGCATTTGATAGAGCTGCGCCAAGCCGAACCGATCTGCTCGGTAGATGATCATTGTATTCGCGGAAGGGATATCAATCCCGCTTTCGATGATAGAGGTTGAAATTAGGACATCATATTCACCATCATAAAAAGCTGTCATGATATCTTCGAGAGCGCCCGCCGCCATCTGGCCATGGGCAATGATGAACTTCACCTCCGGTACAGCATTGCGCATAAATTCTTCGATACGCGGAATATCCGCGATACGCGGACAAATGAAATAAGATTGTCCCCCACGATATTTCTCCCGTAACAGGGCTTTGCGCAGGCTGACCTCATCCCACGGCGTCACATAGGTTCGGATAGCCAATCTATCGACAGGCGGTGTCGCGATGAGGGAGAGCTCTCGGATACCGGAAAGCGCCATTTGTAAGGTGCGCGGAATCGGCGTTGCGGTTAGGGTCAAAACATGGACATCTGCGCGAAGAGACTTTAGGCGCTCCTTATGCTGAACACCAAAGCGTTGCTCCTCGTCGACGATCACGAGCCCTAAATCAGAGAATTTGATTGTTTTGGCCAGTAAAGCGTGGGTGCCGATAATAATATCCACCCGTCCGTTGGTCAGATCCTCCTTGGTTTGTTTGGCCTCTTTCGCCCCGACAAGACGAGACAACTGCCGGACATTGACGGGCCACCCGCGAAACCGGGCGCTGAAGGTTTTAAAATGTTGCCGTGACAGGATTGTCGTGGGAGCCACGATAGCGACTTGCTGCCCGGCCATGGCAACGGCAAAGGCGGCGCGCATCGCAACTTCGGTCTTACCAAATCCAACGTCACCGCAAATCAGTCGGTCCATCGGGCGGCCACTGGCGAGGTCTTTATAGACATCATCAATGGCGTTCAGTTGGTCATCCGTTTCGGCATAAGGGAACCGCGCTGCAAACTCATTATACGTACTCTCATCCGGGGTAATGGGGTCTGTTTTGCGCATCGCCCGTTTCGCAGCGATCTTGATGAGGCCCGCTGCCATTTCCCGCAAGCGACCTTTGGCTTTAGATTTTCGCGCTTGCCAAGCCGCACTGCCAAGACGATCCAACACGGCGCCGTCGCCTGCACTGCCGTAACGCGACAGTAATTCAATGTTTTCAACCGGAAGATAAAGCTTGGCCTCCCCTGCATACTCCAGTTCCAAACAATCATGCGGCGCATCTGAAACTTGAAGTGTTTTCAGACCCAAATACCGTCCGAGGCCATGATCAATATGAACAATCAAATCCCCGGGCGTCAGCGATGCCGCCTCGGCGATAAAATTCTTTGCTTTACGCTTTCGCCCGCGATTGATGAGACGGTCGCCCAAGATGTCTTGTTCCGAAAGGACCGAGAGCTTGCCGAGGGTAAAACCATTCTCAATCGGTAAAATTATTGCCCGGACCTCCCCAGGCTTACTGTCCAGGGCCGCTTGAGAATTGACTTTTGGGACAACTAAATCTTGATCCTCAAAGACGCTCACTAATCGCTCGCGTGACCCATCGGTCCAACACCCCAGCCAAATCCGCTGCCCGGCATTACGAAGGGCGGTCACGTGATCTGAAACGACCTCAAATACATTGACGCCCTCGGTCCGGCGTTCTGCAGAAAAGTTTCGGGCGGGGCGGCCGCCAAAATTCAGCGCGCCATCATCCGGACTTTCAAAAGGTGTGTGTTTTCGAACCCGCTGTGCCGCCAAATGCTCGTCCCATGATAATTCGTCCACATACAGACGATCAATCGGGAGCGGTCGATAGAGGCCAGCATTTTTGGACGGGTCACCGGATCCCGTATCTCGGGCCTCGGCATGTTCCCGTCGCGAGGTGTAAAAGTCTTCAATGAGATCAATACGCTCCCGCTGCGCCTCGGTTAGAAGGCCGTCCAGCGCAATCAACGTTTGCGGGCCTAAATAGTCGAATACGGTCTCCACATGCTCGTAAAACAAAGGCATGTAATGTTCGATGCCTTGCGGGCGAATGCCATCTACAACGGCGGCATATATCGGGTCACGGCTGACCCCGCCGCCGAAACTGGCAATGTAGTTGCGGCGAAAGTGACTGATGGAGTCCTCAGTCATGAAGACCTCTGAGACGGGCGCCAAAACTAATTGAGAGCGCGCAGCGGTGGTCCGCTGGCTGTCGACATCAAACTCGCGAATAGTTTCAATCTCATCCCCGAAGAAATCAAGCCGAAGCGGGTTCTTCTCCGTCGGTGGGAATATATCAATGATGCCGCCTCGCACTGCAAAGTCTCCGGCCTCCACGACCGTGCTGGCGCGTGAATATCCATTATCTGTGAGGTAGCGAATAATTCGCTCCCGCTCCATGTCCTCACCGACCTTGGCAGATAAACCGGCGCTGGAAATAATAGACCGTGGCGGTACATTTTGCAGCGCCGCACTGATTGTTGTTACGATGATATAAGGTTGGGTACGGTCGATGGTTGTTAGGAAAAACAGCGCCCCCGCCCTGCGGGCGGCTAAAGTCCGACTGGGCGAGACCCGGTCATATGGCAAACAATCCCAAGCCGGCAGCATTAGCACCGGAATATCGGGCGCAAAGAAACGACAGGCCGATTGAAACGCAGCCGCTCGCGTATCGTCCCGCGCAATAAACAACGCAGGTTTTTTATCCCTCCGTACCGCTTTGGTAAAAGCCAACGCGTCGGCGCCTTCCGGCAGACCTGAAGCGGTCAGTCGCGCATCAGGCCCGATGTATCGGGTGAGTTGGATTTGCATTTATTTGACGGGATTAAACGCGCGGAGACGTTCCAAAAGCGGTGTATCGTAATTGGCAGGTACTGGAAGAGTTTCCATAATCCAGCCATAAATATCATGGTCTTTGGCATTTAGCAGGTCTTCGAACATAATGACTTCATCATCCGACATCGTGTCAATATGGGCTTTTGCATAACCACCCAAGATCATATCAGCTTCTTTAAACCCGCGGTAATTGGACCTGTAAACGAGGCGCTTTCGCCGCGTGGCCATGTCAATTTGTTCGATTTTGTCAGTCATGCGCGCGCCATACCCACTCGCGCGCGTCATGTCACTTGTGCAGAGCCGTTCAAAACGCCAGATAGGGCGATATGTCTCGTACTCCACAGAAATTAACCTCGCGTCCCGGCGACTTGAATGCCTATTTTGCGAGCGTGACCACGCTGAACGGTGTTGGCGAGAAAGTCGGCGACGCTCTGACACGAGCTATGGGTCCCCGCCTACGCGACCTCGTCCTGACACCTCCGACCGGACTAATTGACCGCACCAATCGCCCGACAATTGCAGGCGCTCGAGAGGGCGATATTGCGACCTTTGAAGTCACCGTGGGGCGGCACATGGCGCCCAATGCGCGCAACCGTCCCTACCGTGTGCGAGTCTTTGACGACACGGGTGATATGACCTTGACTTGGTTTAAAGCCTATCCGCAGAGCATGGAGAAAATGATGCCGGAGGGCTCGAAGCGAATTATTTCCGGCAAGTGCGAAGTGTTTAATGCAGAGTTGCAAATGACACATCCCGATTATGTCCTCGCGCTGGATAAAGCAGATGAGTTACCGGAACTGGAAACACTTTACCCGCTAACGGCAGGTCTGGGGCAAAAAGTGGCGCGCAAATCCGTTAATGGGGCTCTCGACAAGGTTTTGACGGGACCCGACCTTGGAAATTGGTTGGATTCTGCGTTTCAAGCGCAACAGGATTGGCCGGATTACCGTGCCGCCCTCACCCTTCTGCATCGCCCCGAACATCCCGTCGATATAAATGACGACAGTCCGGTCAGGCGGCGCTTGGCCTATGACGAACTTTTCGCCAAACAACTGGCAATGGCGCTCGTACGGGAGCGTAATCGTGGTGCCGGAGGACAAGCTCTTTCCGCCAAAGGCGATTATGTTCAGGACGTTTTGAAAGGCGCACCTTTTCCACCAACGGGCGCGCAAGCGCGAGCGTTTGAAAAAATCAAATCCGATATGGCGTCACCTGACCGCATGTCACGGCTGCTGCAAGGCGACGTTGGCGCGGGGAAAACATTCGTAGCGGCGCTCGCCTGTGCCTATGCAGCTGAAGCGGGCGTTCAAGTCGCCTTGATGGCCCCGACTGAAATTTTGGCACGACAGCATGTTGAAACCTTACGCAAATTTCTTGAACCTGCCGGGCTCACAGTTGAGGGCGTCACAGGCCGAGATAAGGGGAAAGCCCGCGAGGCGCTCGCAACAGGCATGGCCGAAGGCTATATAGACGTCATCGTGGGAACCCACGCCTTGTTCCAAGACAAAGCCGTGTTCCAAAATCTGGGATTGGTTATCATTGACGAACAACATAGATTTGGCGTCAGGGATAGATTGCGTTTAACCGAAAAGGGCGAAGCCACAGATCTATTGGTTATGACCGCAACCCCAATCCCGCGAACGCTTGCCCTGACCAGTTATGGAGATTTGGATATTTCAATATTGGATGAAAAACCGGCTGGGCGGGTTCCGATTGAAACAGCCATACTCCCTCTCGCCAGACTGGACGGCGTCATCGACGCCGTCGGACGCGCTGTCAAAGACGGCAACCAAGTCTATTGGGTCTGCCCACTCGTTGAAGATAGCGAATTGATAAAGCTGTCGTCTGTCGAAGATCGTCATCGTCAATTGACGGCGATGTTCGGAGATCGTGTCGGCCTGCTTCACGGACGCCTATCGCCACAGGAAAAAGAATCAATAAGCTTGCAATTTAAAGCAGGCGCATTCGACATTTTAGTCGCCACCACTGTGATTGAAGTCGGCGTCGACGCGCCCAATGCTACGATTATTGTGATTGAGCATGCCGAGAGATTTGGTTTGGCACAGCTCCATCAATTACGTGGCCGCGTCGGGCGATCGGACAAGAAATCCTCCTGTCTTCTCCTTTATCAAGGCCCTTTGTCTGTGAACGGAAAAGCGCGATTGGAAATTATGCGCCAATCCGAAGACGGGTTTCTAATCGCAGAAAAAGACTGGGAACTGCGCGGGTCCGGCGACCTCTTGGGGGCCGCCCAATCCGGGTTGCCGAGATTCACCTTAGCTAATTTGGATAGGCATAAAGACTTATTGGAGACGGCCACGCAGGATGCGCGGCTGCTCGTGCAAATGGACCCGGGTTTAGCAAGCGCACGAGGACTGGCGGCGCGAAACCTGATGTATTTATTTGAACAGGACTACGGCATCGCCATGATGCGTGCCGGATAGATTATAAAGATGGCATTGGAGATTTTGTCTCTGGCTTTTCCGTCGTATTAATCTCCAAACCTCCACCGGCCTCGAACACGTCCTGTTGCGAACTGGAAACCATCCCGCCGGAGATTATCATTTTTGCACCCTCTTCCGGTGTCATGTCTAGAATTTGGATGCTGTCTTTTTTAACGAATAGCAGAAAACCGGACGTAGGGTTGGGCGTGGTCGGTACAAAGACGCACACCATATCTTCGCCCAAGGCTTCAGCGGGCTTTCCGCTTAGATCTGCGGTCACGAAGCCAATAGCCCAAACATCTTTCTTCGGATATTCGATGAGGCAAACGTCGCGAAAAGCCCGATCTTTTTGCGCCGCGACGGTTTGAACGATTTGTTTCAGAGAATTATAAACTGGGCTGACGACAGGAACGCGGTCAAGTAAACTCTCACCCGATTTAATAAGCGATCTGCCTATAAAATTAGATGCGATAACTCCCAGTAAAAACAGCAGTATAACGGATATTATTAAACCTAAACCTGGGACCGCAAACCCTAAATATGTTTCCGGGTTCAGGCTATTCGGTATTATTCGAAAGACATTGTCATCAATCTTTGTGATAATCCAACTGACCGCGACCAGTGTTGCGACAATCGGAATCGCAACAATCACACCCGTAAAGAAACGATTGCGCGCCCATTTAAAGACATTCAATTTAGGGCCTCTACCTGGCTTGGCCAGCTTTACATGCGTTTCTACGGATTTGCTCTTTGACTGAAATTGAGGCGCCATGCCATTTCCTTAAATCTTGGTTCCATGCGTCATGCGCGCTACCGCTACGACTT
>CALFWV010000184.1 GCA_937927825.1 uncultured Caulobacterales bacterium
GCTTCGTCGAGGTTGCGCAGCGTTTCTTCACCGACATTCGGGATATCGCGTGTGATTTCCTCAGGTCCAAGTTTTGTATCACGGGCCATGATGGAGAACTCTTCGATGTGAAGCGAGGTATAGACATCATCGCGCACGATACGCTCTGAGATCAAAATCGAGTCTTCGAAGTTATAGCCATTCCAAGGCATAAAGGCGACGAGTACGTTTTTACCAAGCGCGAGTTCGCCGAGATCCGTTGACGGACCATCCGCAATAATATCGCCTTCTTGAATGATGTCACCGACTTTGACCAGTGGACGCTGGTTAATCGTAGTGGATTGGTTGGACCGCTGGAATTTCAGCAGATTGTAAATATCCACACCCGATTTCGTCAGGTCTGTTTCTTTGGTGGCGCGCACCACGATACGGCGGGCATCGACTTGCTCGACAATACCTTCGCGTTTGGCCGCAACGGTCGCACCGGAATCCAGCGCCACAACGCTTTCCATACCTGTCCCGACGAGAGGTGCTTCGGCCTTCAAGAGCGGCACAGCCTGGCGCATCATGTTTGACCCCATCAAGGCGCGGTTCGCATCATCATTCTCTAGGAATGGGATGAGAGCCGCCGCAACAGAAACGAGCTGTTTTGGCGAGACGTCAATAAAGTCGACCTCTTCGCGCGCGATTGGCGTCACGTCGCCGTTCACACGGCAGGTCACGAAATCCTCAACGAGTTCGCCCTTATCGGACACTTTGGCGTTGGCCTGGGCTACTGTGTAGCGCGCCTCTTCCATGGCGGAAAGATAGACAACTTCACTGGTCAGCTTGCCTTTCGTCACTTTCCGGTATGGGCTTTCGATAAAGCCATATTTATTCACGCGCGCATGTGTGGCGAGCGAGTTAATCAAGCCAATGTTCGGGCCTTCCGGTGTTTCAATCGGGCAGCTACGGCCATAATGTGTGGGATGAACATCGCGCACTTCAAAACCCGCGCGCTCACGTGTCAGACCGCCGGGCCCAAGCGCTGAGAGACGACGCTTATGCGTAATCTCTGACAGCGGGTTGGTTTGGTCCATAAATTGCGAGAGCTGTGAGGAGCCGAAGAATTCACGGACAACCGCCGCGGCCGGTTTCGCATTAATCAAATCATGCGGCATGACGGTTTCAATATCGACGGATTGCATACGCTCTTTGATAGCGCGTTCCATGCGGAGCAGACCGATGCGATATTGGTTCTGCATCAGCTCACCCACAGAGCGAACGCGGCGGTTGCCGAGGTTATCAATGTCATCAATGGAGCCAATGCCGTCTTTCAGCTTGGTCAGCGTGTCGACAACCGCAAGAATATCTTCTTTGCGAAGGACACGAATTTCATCGCCAACATCAACCATATCCATACGCAGGTTCATTTTCACGCGGCCAACGGCGGAAAGGTCATAACGTTCGCCGTCAAAGAAGAGGGAGTTGAACAGGTCTTCCGCAGCTTCAGCCGTTGGCGGTTCACCCGGACGCATAACGCGGTAAATATCAACCAGCGCGCCTTCACGGCTGTCGTTCTTATCCGCAGCGAGTGTATTTCGGATGTAAGGCCCAACATTGACGTGGTCGATATTCAGAACGGAAAGCTCTTTGATATCGGCTTCAATGATTTGTTCCATAATCTCCAGGGACAGCTCATCACCGGCTTCGGCGTAGATTTGACCTGTGGATGTGTTGACCACATCTTCAGCGGCAAAACGCTCTGACATTTCCTCGTTGGAAATCAGCACGGATTTGACGCCATCATCAGCGAGTTTCTTCGCGCCGCGCTTAGTCAATTTACGTCCGGCAGGGGCGACGACTTCGCCGGTCTTTGCATCAACCAAATCACGCAGTAATTTCGCACCGCGATATTCTTCGGGGTTGAACGGACGGGTCCAACCATCCTTCTTATTATCGCGCTTGAAGGAGATGCTTTCGTAATATTGCTGCAAGATTTCTTCGCGTGTCATGCCAAGGGCATAAAGCACGGTCGTCGCAGGTAATTTCCGGCGGCGATCAATCCGAGCGTAGAGAATATCTTTAGCGTCAAATTCAAAATCGAGCCAAGAGCCGCGATATGGAATGATACGCGCAGAGAACAAGAACTTACCGGACGAATGCCCCTTGCCTTTATCATGGGAGAAAAACACGCCGGGCGAACGATGCATTTGCGAAACAATCACGCGCTCCGTACCGTTGACAATAAACGTGCCTTTGGCGGTCATGAGCGGGATATCGCCCATATAAACATCTTGTTCTTTAATATCTTTGACGGAACGCGCACCCGTATCATCGTCAACATCAAATACGACCAAACGCATTTTGACCTTCAGCGGCGCAGCGTAAGTGATGTCGCGTTGCTGACACTCCTCTTCATCGAATTTCGGTTTTTCGAAGACGAAGGAGACATACTCCAACACGGCGCGATCAGAAAAATCACGGACGGGGAAAACGGAGTTAAAAACACCGTTCATACCTTCATCGGAACCTCGATCTTCATGTTCGATGTTCTTTTGGAGGAACTGATCATAGGAGGATTTCTGAACCTCGATCAGGTTCGGCATACGGACCACTTCAGGAATCCGGCCGAAGCTCTTGCGAATACGTTTCTTGCCAGTGAATGTAAGCGACATCAAAGCAACCTTTGTTTTGGCGGGTGTTTGCCGGGTGGGGTGTGCACGCCCCTGCCCTTTGACAGCCCTGGAATTTCATCGGGTTTGGCCTGTCCCGTCAGGTTTTTAATTTCAATTTCACCACACCCATTTCCGGGCCTGAAAAATGTGGGCCGCTTGGAAGCGGCAATGGGCGACGCGGAAAAAACCGCGCCGCCCGTAAACTGAGCACTACCCGGCATGTGCCGCGCAGCTATCAAAGTTATTACTTAAGCTCGACTGTTGCGCCTGCAGCTTCCAGCTTCTCTTTGATGTCGTTTGCTTCTGCCTCAGGCACGCCTTCTTTGACGGCTTTAGGAGCAGATTCGACGAGCTCTTTGGCTTCTTTCAGGCCAAGACCTGTGATGCCGCGGACTTCTTTAATGACGGAGATTTTGTTTCCGCCGAAAGATGTCATGACAACGTCAAAGTCAGTCTTAGCAGCTGCGCCGCCAGCGTCGCCACCGGCAGCAGGACCAGCAACAACAGCGGCAGCTGCTGGCTCGATACCATACTCGTCTTTGAGAATGTCGTTCAGTTCTTTTGCTTCCAAAATCGTCAGCTTGACGAGTTCTTCTGCGAGTTTTTTCACATCAGCCATGATGTAGTTCCTTTAGTTCATGCTTTCAAAATGAAAGCGGTTTAGGTCGAGTTTGCGAGAATGAAGTTGTAAACTTACGCCGCTGCCTTCTCTTCAATCGTTGCAATGGCGCCAGAAAGGCTCCGTGCAGGCGATGTAAGAGCAGAAGCCACACTCGTTGCCGGTGCCAGCAGAAGCTGGGCCGCCATAGAGATAAGCTCTTCGCGGGATGGCAGTTTGGACAGAGCTTCGACGCCGGAAGCCTCGAAAATTTCTTCGCCCATGAATCCGCCAAGGATTTCGAACAAGTCGGAATCTTTAGCGTAATCAACTGTCACTTTTGGCGCGCTGATCATATCCTCGGCCCAGGCAATCGCCACAGGTCCGGTGAATTTCTCAGCTGCTGCCTCGTAAGGTTTCCCTTTCAAGGCAATTTTCGCCAAACGGTTCTTTACAACACGGATTGTTGCGCCACGCTCACGAAGCTTGGCACGCAATTCCGTCATTTCCGCAACAGTCATGCCCGAATAAGCGGCCATAACCACGGATCCTGCGCCGTCAAAAATCTCTTCGATTTCTTTGACTGCGATCTCTTTTTGAGAACGGTCCATTTGCGGTCTCCTTGTTGCAGACCCTCGCACCATTGCGAAGGCCCTTGAGATACTCGCGCCTAACCTGTTGCCAGACGAAGCCGCGAGCGGTTGTCTGTCCCAGAACTCGAACCAAACCCAGCGAGGCGGCATCCCGAAAGAAACGCAACCTCGGTTGATATTTAGTCTCACCCTGTCTGCGCCGGAAATTAAGCCATCGTCTTTAGAATAAAGGCGAAAGCACCGGTGGTCTCGGACAGCCCGTCACCCCGAAAGGTGACAGCAAATGGCGCTGACCGAAGCCTTTGCCAAATTCTTAGTTTGTGCCTTCTAGGAAGGTACTTCTGACGACGCGATTCGGACGCTTGGGCCCATTGTCGAGGTCAGTGAAATCTTCTTGACGAACACCCCTTTCGCTCCGGAAGGACGCGCCTTCTGGATAGCAGCAAGGAATGCCGTTACGTTTTCGGCCAGCTTGTCTTCAGTGAAAGACGCTTTGCCAACACCGGCGTGGATGACGCCGGCCTTTTCAACGCGGAATTCAACGGCGCCGCCTTTGGCGTCAGAGACAGCCTTAGTGACGTCCATTGTGACCGTACCCACTTTTGGGTTTGGCATCATGCCTTTGGGACCCAAAACACGCGCCACACGACCGACAAGCGGCATCATGTCAGGCGTTGCGATAACGCGGTCGAAATCCATCTCGCCAGCTTGAATTTTCTCAACGAGATCATCCGCTCCGACGATGTCCGCTCCCGCTGCGCGCGCTTCGTCTGCTTTTGCGTCTTTCGCAAAAACTGCAACACGTGCCGAGCGGCCAGTGCCATTTGGAAGATTGCAAACGCCGCGGACCATCTGGTCTGCGTGGCGAGGATCAACACCCAAATTCATGGCAATTTCAATTGTTTCATCAAATTTAGCTGTCGCATTTGCTTTGACAGCTTTTACAGCCTCAGCCACGGAGAGATCATTTGTGATATCCACCTTGGCTGCTGCCGCCTTATAACGCTTACCTGAGGCCATGCTTATTCTCCCGTCACATCAAAGCCCATCGAACGCGCAGAGCCGGCGATGATTTTCGCACCGGCCTCAACATCATTCGCGGACAGATCGACCAATTTGGCCTCTGCGATTTCGCGGCACTGGTCCATCGTGACCGTACCACCGACTTCGGAACCAGGATTATTAGACCCTTGCTTTTTTCCAGCAGCCTTTTTCAGGTAATAGGACGCTGGCGCCGTCTTTGTCACAAATGTGAAAGACTTATCATTGAAGACCGTGATGATTGTTGGCGTTGGAACACCTTTTTCAATCTCATCCGTCTTCGCATTAAATGCTTTAGCGAATTCCATAATATTTACACCGCGCTGGCCCAATGCAGGCCCCAACGGTGGAGACGGGTTAGCAGAACCCGCCGGGATCGTTAGCTTAATATAGCCATCAATCTTCTTTGCCATGATCCACTCCTTCAAGTGTCGGCGATAGCAGCGTGATTGCCGCCATCTTCGTGGTTTTGTAGTACGACCAACGCTGGACTTAGCGTGATCTCCTACATCGTCGATTTTCTCCGAAGGAGAATTTCGACTACTTCGCCCTCTGGAAAGAAGGCTTATTATGTCCCCGAAGGGACATTTTATTATTCAGGCCGAAACAACGAAGAGGGTTGTTATCGGTTGTGAACTTTTCCCAAAGGGAAAGAGGTCACGACTTCTCAACCTGCGTATAATTCAATTCAACAGGCGTACCCTGTCCAAAAATATTAATCAGCACCTTCAGACGCGCATTCTCCTCATCGACACTCTCAACTGTACCGTTGAAGCTCTGGAACGGACCATCAACAACCTTGACGACCTCGCCAATGTCGAAGCTGATCATCGGACGCGGACTGTCCACACCCTCTTGGATTTGACCCACGATACGCGCAACTTCTTTTTCAGACACCGGCATCGGCTTCAGAGCAGACCCCAAAAATCCGGTGACTTTTGGCGTGTTTTTAACAAGGTGATAGGCCTCATCCGTCAAATCGACTTTGACGAGCACATAACCCGGGAAAAATTTACGCTCACTTTCGACTTTGCGGCCCTTACGCACCTCAACAACAGACTCTGTCGGAACGAGAATTTCCTCGAACAGATGACTCAAACCTTTTTCGGCCGCATCACGCTCTAACGTTTCCTTAACGCGCTTTTCGAAATTCGAATAGGCCTGAACGATATACCATTTCGCTGCCATGATTTAGGCTCCCAGACCGAGGACGAGTTTCACAATGTTAGCCAGAACCAAATCGACGAAGAAAAAGAAAATACCCATCAACACGAACAATATCATGACCAAAATGGTTGTCTTCCAAACCTCAGGCCAACCCGGCCACACGACTCGGCGAGCCTCTTGACGGACTTGGCCAATATATTTGACCGGACCAACTTTTGGCGCAGCGGTTTCAGACGCGGCCGCCGCGGCTTCCACCACCGGCGCGTTGGCAGGTTTTTTCTTACCCGCATTTTTCCGCTTATTCTTGCTCTTAGGCATTTTAGTTCCAAATTCTGCGACCAAACTCGAAATGAGTTTTAACGGCCAAAAACGCGCACCGCCAAATAGGGACGGTAGCGCGTTATCTTGTAGTCCCGGACCTTGATTTCAAGGGCTGGTCGATTGGCAGGGGCGGAGAGACTCGAACTCACGACCGCTGGTTTTGGAAACCAGTGCTCTACCAACTGAGCTACACCCCTTCCTATTCGACCCGGGTACCCGGGCCCCGCCCCTCAAAAAGAGAGAGACACGGCTCGGTATGTTAGGATTCGACCTATTCGATAATCTTTGCGACGACGCCGGCGCCGACTGTGCGGCCACCTTCGCGGATTGCGAAGCGAAGCTTTTCTTCCATCGCGATCGGCACGATGAGTTCGACGTTCACTTCAACATTATCGCCCGGCATGACCATCTCTGTGCCCTCTTTCAACGTCACAACACCTGTCACGTCAGT
>CALFWV010000185.1 GCA_937927825.1 uncultured Caulobacterales bacterium
TTTCTGTTTTTTATGCTCCATAACCTTGTCGCTCTCCTTAGGTAAAGTTCAGCGAGAGCGACTGGAGACTGAAGTTGAAAGTAGGTAGAATAGCCGTGCCAAGAAACCCTGATAGTGATGTCAATAAGAACAGCTTGTGGACGCTTCGCGATAGTAGTGGGGGTATGGATAAGTTCATCGCTCAACATGAGCCGCTTGAGGTCCATAAGGACGCCGTGAAGCGCTATATAGACGCCTCTGCTATCCCTTTGGGAAGCAGTAAAGCAAATCCGTCAGATGACTTTCTGGATGGTTCCGACGATTGTACATAAATTCGACTTCACCTGCGTATCTGTGCAGGTGTTTAGCTGAAACCCAAATATAGATTCCGTTGATTGTCTTTGCTTGCAAGCGTCTAAGCGAGTTACATGAACTTCGGATGCTCGCATATTATTTCTCATAATCATCATTATACGCTCTTTGTTCGTTCGTGGTTACAACAGTGGTAAAGTGAACGCTTTAGGAGCGCCTATAGGGGCCGACCTGAGAGCCTCTCTCGGAGGTAGTTTACGGTCACTTTGCTTATCTGTGGTCAGCTGCTCTTCACAATCGACTAGGTTTTGAACAGACCTTCAATTGGTTTTGTGGCCCGGCTCTGTGGGAATACGACATCTTCTACGAAGTTTCGGGGTAATCCCAAATGAGAGATCAAGACAGATTTAAAAAGAGCTTCATATGAAATGGCGGCCTTCAATTCCCGGCCTTCATGAAGCCCTTTTTCGGAAAGACCGGGCCAATCCCCTGCAACGCGGCCCCCGCCCACGGTGCCGCCCAGCAGCATAGACATGCCCCCTCGCCCGTGGTCCGTGCCCTGACTGCCGTTCTCAGCGACAGTACGACCAAATTCAGAAATCACCAAAATCGTTGTTTTATCCCAATGTTTGGAAAGCTTTTTCCGCAACATCATAATTCCATCGGCGAGAGCATCGAAAAGAACATCCATCCGCGGAATCTGGCCATAATGCGTATCAAAGCCAAGCATATCAACAACAGCGATACGAGGGCTCCTGTCTTGAGCCAAGATCATGCCCGCCGCCTGGGTCCCTTCCAGAAAGTTATTTAGACTGCGCAGGCTTTTGCCGGAGGTCATCATATTTTTCGGCGCGCTAAAGGTCTTTGAGCGCCCTCGCTCTAAATTCTCCGAAAACAGCGGGTCCTTCACGAATAATTTCGCCATATCATTGAGGAATTCCTCCTCCAAGTCGGGCAGGTTATCTTGTGCCCAGCTCATCACATCTGACGGGCCTCGAAGTAACAAAGGCACGTTCTTACCCAGCGCCAGGCCTTTTGGTCCGTGGCCAGTCGTCTCATTTGATAAAGCCCGATTAAGCCAGCCGCTGAGCGTACCGGCCATGTTTGTCGTTCCGCTTTCCAATACGGTCTGTCCGTCAAAATGAGACCGTTCACGGTAGCCCGTCGCGATGGCCGGGATAATCGCCATGTCTCCGGCTTTGTAGAGAGGCAGGAGTTTTCCGAGTTTCGGGTGGAGTCCAAAATATCCGTTAAGGTCCAGAGCCCCACCCTGCTCTCCCGGTTTCGGGACGGCGATCTTTGGACGACTGCGATAGTAATGCCGATCTCCATAAGCCGGCATCATATGCAGGCCATCCATCGCCCCGCGCAGCACAATCACCACTAGCCGTTTATCTGTTGCGGCTTGCGCAAAACTCAGATTGGGGATGCCCGCCGCGACCAGGCTGGCCAGAGCTGCGGAGTGCCCGAAGAATTTTCGTCTTGAGAGATCAATCATCGTCTTTGAAACTCCGCGCTACAGAATATCAAGGCCAGCGCATAATCTGCCGACGGGGCGTTTTCTACTTTTCGGCTTAAAGCCGGATTAAATTGAGCCAGCCCGGCTTGGGCAAGAATATCTCGCGGTGACCGGGTCAAAGGAATGCGGGCACAAATCGCCCGAATCCATTCCAGACGCCGGATTAATGCGCCAGAGGTCAGCCAATCCCCCGCCTCATCGCCCCACCCTGCCGGGGACGGCGCGAAGAACGGCTCTTGTTCCAATAGTTTCAGGGGTTCCAAAATATGACGTTGCGGGATATTTTTCCACCCGGCCACGCGGTAGAGAGAGACAACTAATTCATGCGGTGTTTTCACTTTAGAGAGCGGCTGCGCCCACGCTGCTTTTAAATCTATTAAGGCCGCAGAAATTTTCGCAAGATCACCCTTTGTGTCGCGAAAGGCTTTGGCGATTGTCTTTACGGCCGCGGCGGGCGGGTCATCCGCTACGAAATGCCGGACCAGTTTTTGAGCTATAAATTCAGACGTGGCAGGATGATGCGCAAGATGCCTTAGAATGGCTCTGCCTTGCTCTACGCCGTTTTGAGGGAAGGTTTCGCCCATCACGGTTCGTGTTCCGGGTTCGTGTATCCGAGGAATAAACTTGAAGACCGGCATGATGTCATCTGTGTAGTCTTGCTGGCGAAACATGAAAGCGCCGTCTGCCCACCCCGTGAGCCCAAGCGCCAGCTCTTTAACGTCTTCCAACCCATAGCCGCCGTTCACGCCAAGCGTATGAAGCTCTAATATTTCTCTCGCTAAGTTTTCATTATAGCTCCGCCTGCCCCGTAATCCGAGTGCAGAATTGGGGCCAATCGATTTTATATTATCCAAGTAAAACAACATGGACGGGTGCCCAATCGCAGCCAATAACATGTCTTCAAACTTGCCAAATACATGCGGGCGAATAGCCTCGCGCTCATAAGCGGCCAGCCCCGGTGCTATCCAGGGGCGGCTGCGTGATACTGTAAAATGATTGGCCCAAAATGTGACAAGTCTTTCGTAAAACGCATTATCTGTTTCAATCATAACGCGGGTCCGGTCCGCAGTCTCCTCATGAAAAATCTGATGAAGTTTGCGCCGCGTCAAACGTTTGTCCTCTGGATTTTCACTCACAACAGAGTGATAGATTTTAGACATGGAGACGGCATAGCTGTCATATTTTTGGAGTCGCACAGGTAGCGTTTTTTGGGGTTTTATTTTGGACCGAAGCCACGCCTGAGGGTCTTTAGAGACTTGCCGGGCCTCCCCGAATTTCGGACCAAATCCGAACCGGTTCAGCGCCGTAAAGGTCATTTTATTATCGGCCACGTCGAAAGACCTCCCCCCTTCGCGATCTGAAACCTAGCACATGTGGCCGCGAAATTAAAGGCTGGGCGCTTTCAGCTATGCCTGACTATAGGTTTGGAACTTCGCTAAAACTCCATCGGCCTCTTTGGTAAATTGAATAATACCCGCATGTGGCATGATGGTTAGGTTCTCCGCGAGAATGATAAAACCCGCATCCATCACAATCTTCCGCATGAGAGATGGCGTGTTTTGAGAAAACCCATCATTTCGCGCGGCCTGTCGCTTTGACTTGTCCGAATATTGGATAACGGCCGTTCCGCCCGTTTTCAGCACCCGATTTATTTCCGGCATATATGCCTTTATCGTTTCGATTTCTAAATGCACAAAGACACCGAAACTAAATAAGAAATCGACGGACTCGTCGGGAACGCCCGGCAAATCAGACCCATTGTTTTTGAGTGTCTCTAAATGAGGGACAGGGTAATTTTTCTTGAGTTCGTCTAGTAATTCCTGATGGAAATCCACGGCATAAACGTGATCGCTGCCGAGCAAATAACGGGTCCACCGCCCGCCTCCGGGACCAATCTCTAAACACACGTCATTGGCCCCGACAAAATTGGAACACCACCTGTCACGAATAAATCCTAGAAAGGCTTTCTCTTTTGGGTCCCCCCAATGCATGCCGTAGGGGGCACTCTTGGTTTCGCCGCGCTTTTTCGCCCCGCGCAGCATGTTTAAATGCATTAGAGATTTAAAACTGGGCATTTTGCTCGGTTCCTCGACCCAAATTAGAGACAGAAAGACTGTTTACAAATACAAAGAATGTCAATCTTCACAGGAAATGACGCTATGGACAGGGTTAAACCTGTTTATTTGAGGGATAGGTTGAACGTCGAAACCCCGTTTTTGAAGACCTTTTAGCCCAGCGTGATGTCAGCAGGCCTCGGGCCGACACTATTCGGTAAAGAGCCGGACCTTCCAAACCCCCTGATTGATCAGAACCCGTCACCACGTGACACGCTTTGATGTCAAATCTTTAAACAGAAAACTCTCTAAAGATAGCCTTGGTAAAATTACCGGCATCGACGGTCCTGAAATCGCTGAAAATTTGCGTCATTTTTTAATTTAGCGTTTTCTTATTAGATTGAGAGGGCAAAAACTGCTATAATCGCGGTGTGAGCGCATTTGAAACAACACCTTGGTATGACACCCTATCGGACCGCACGACGGTGGAGGCCTATGACGCGGGCGCCGTTATCGCGTTACAGGGGGAAGATGCGCAGAAGGTTGGATATGTTTTGTCAGGCCGGGCGAAAGCTCTGGCATTTTCCGAAAATGGAGACGCGACATGGGTTGGATATTTTAAAGCAAAAGACTTCATTGGGCACACGGCGCTCTTATCCGAAGATCCTCCCCCATTTGAAATAATCGCAGAAACACAGGTCTCCGTACTTTTTGTAACAGCCACGACAATGCAGCAGCTTTTGGCAGAACAAAAAGATCTTAGCTTAGATATTGCGAAAGATTTGGCCGCTCGCTTGGATCACATGACGCACCGCCTCATTGAAGCGTTCACTCTCTCTGCAAAAGGACGAATTTGCGCCGAACTGGCTCGCTTATCTCGGGTCATTGGTATTGCACCGGACACTCGAATTATTCGCCCAAGTCCTATTTTTGTTGAATTGGCAGAGCGGGTGAACTCCACGCGGGAAACCGTCTCGCGCACAGTCAGTGATCTTCAGAAGCAAGGTATCCTAACGCGGGAACCCGGCGCGATTGTTATCAGCGCGCCCGAACGACTAAGAGAGCGTATCCGTTAAGACGGCTGCCTTTTGAATTGAGTAGCATCTGATGGGCGTCTCCCCCCCACTTGTCACTTGCCCGGCATAAGTTATTTTATATCGCCCTTTGGCCTTCGCTGCGAATACGCTCGCAAAGGCTTCTGTTGCCAATAAACTATGCGGCGCAGCGCCTCCCAGAACTTGGTTTAAAATCGCTTCAGTTGGTTCCGGCTCTATCTTTAAGTGTAGCGCAACTTTTGTCTCGTCTTGAGCCGCGCGCAGAGTAAACGCAGCCTTTACCGCCGTCATGACATCCGGATAAATCTTGGGGGACGAGGCCTCGGCCTTCAGAGCACAGGCAATCTCAGAGTCTGCGTCCGGCCCCCTGTCGTTAAAGGGATGAAGACCATCTTCGCTGAACCGAAATTGCGCATATCCGGTGACGGCCCAATCTTGCGCATGGGTTGCGGTATAAGACAGCGAGGTTTCGTCGTTGAAGATTAACATTTGCAACGGGTCAACGCTCAAGGCGCACCCTTGCATAACGGCATGGCCCATCGCCGATAACCCGCTCAGCCGGTTCACGGTTTTATCCGGCCACTGGTCGGATTGCGTTAAGATACGCACGGAACTGGCTTGGGCCATACAGTCCTCAAACCTCTGTCCCCAAGTTTCGCCAAAGGGCATAACCGACTCGCGTTTAAAAATATCGCGCGGGCACGGTAAAATAACATGCAGGTCAGCCCCTTGTTCCAAAAGGTTCTCTGCAAAAATAATATCGCCGCCGGCCGCAAGGGCGCCAAATCCGAAACCAACATCTTGGTATTGCAAGGCATCTGAAATAGAAACCTCCAAAGCATCCTGGTCTATGCCGGATTGTTTCAAACGAATATGTCCTGCAAAGTGCAAAGGTCGCGGCGGACGAAAATCAGACAACCAGTCAACGCCTTCCCCGCGCTTCGCCGAAATCATCATGAATTGTTTCAGAGTGGTCGCGTGCGCAGTATAATTCAACGGGTCAAAGCCTATCGCCGCCTGCAAGGCGGAGGCCGCTTTTGACCGCTCGCCTTTTAAAAGGAAGCACTCGGCCCGGGTCGCTTCTGTAAAATAATGATCGGTCGGTGTGACGTCGCGCGATACAGGCAGCAAAGCTTCGATCGCTTCGACACGCGCCGACACGCGCTCTGCCGGCATATCGGCCATAAGGGCCATGGTCGCGCTATTAATACCCGAATAATACCCGAGTGTGTCTTGAAAGGCCGCTTCATATTTTCGCGCGGCATCGCCCGCATGCTTTATAGCTTTTTTGCCGGAGGAGCGAAGATAGAGGTCCTTCGACAAGCGGCCATTCAGCGCCATGATATCTTCATGGCCGCGCACGTCTGCCAGCCCATATCGATTATATTCGCACATCGCAAAATCAAGCGCCCCTGCACGCGCCAATGCCAGTACAACTGTATGCTGGAGGTCCCGATCAAACGGATTCACTTTCAGAGACGCAATGCCGGCTTCGTAACTTTGAATGTAATCATGCGGATGAATAGGCGTCATAGAAATTTTATAAGACCTATTCGCTGGGAAAGGAAGAAACTCTGCGAGACATCTATAATTACCCGAGTGAGCTGTCCGTGATGCCCGTCATGGCAAAGCGGCACTTTATCTATGCTGTCGACATCAGGGCTGTCGACATGTCCGCTATTCCTTAAAAATGGCCGATGCGATGCGGTTTGACTTTCAGCATTTATGTCCAAAGTGACATCATATTTGTTGATGACCTCTCCGGTAGGTCCCCTATATCTGTCGCGAGGCAGACTAGAGAATGATACCCATGGATTTTATTGATCTTCACGCACAGCAAGGCCGCATCAAAGCCGAGATTGACTCCGGAATTGCGGATGTTCTCAGCCATGGACGCTATATTCTCGGACCGCAGGTCGCAGAGTTCGAAGATAAGCTCGCCGCATTTGCGCAGTCCAAACATGCGCTGAGTTGTGCCAATGGCACCGACGCGATTGTACTCGCCCTTATGGCGTGGGAAATTGGGCCGGGCGATGCCGTTTTCTGTCCTTCATTCTCTTATTGCGCCACAGCGGAAGTCATTGCTTTGCGCGGGGCAACCCCGGTCTTTGTCGATATTGACCGCGAGACATATAATATGGACCCTGAGAGCCTGCGCATCGCCATCGCGCAGGTGCGGCAGCAAGGACAGCTAACGCCGCGTGCGGTCATTATCGTCGACTTATTTGGCCAATGTGCAGATTACCCCGCCCTCGCGCCCATTGCGCGGGACGCAGGCCTGAAAATCATTTCAGATTGCGCACAAGGGTTCGGCTCGACCCGCGGCGGGAAACATCCGCTGCAATGGGCAGATGTCCAAACCACCAGTTTTTTCCCCGCCAAACCTTTAGGGTGCTATGGCGACGGCGGCGCAGTTTTGACTAATAATGCCGACTTGAACTCGCTTATGGCATCTCTGCGTTTTCACGGACGCGGCAGCGCGCCCTTCGACAGCGACTACATAGGCGTGAATTCACGTTTGGACACGTTGCAAGCGGCTATTTTACTGCCAAAGCTCGCTATTTTCGCCGATGAAATTGGAGCACGAAATATAATCGCAAAACGCTATTCTGACGGCCTAGGCTCTTACGTCTTGCGTACGCCCAAAATTGATAACGGCGTCATTTCGACTTGGGCACAATATACGATTGAGGTTCCCGAGGCGGAAAAATTCTCTGAAGCTATGAAAGCAGAAGGCATACCAACCGCACGTTATTATCCGTTGCCAATCCACTTGCACACGGCCTATCAAGATTTCCCGACGGCAGGGAACGGGCTGCCAAATACGATGGCCTGTCGCGCCCACGTTGTGAGCCTGCCGATGCATCCCTATCTATCGGAAACGGACCAAGACCGGATTATTCAAACGGCAATCCGTGTGTTATAACCTCCGGATATATTAAGGCGCCGATACGGCTTCATGCAGGTGTTTAAGCGTCCTGAGCAAAGCCCCCGCCCCGTCAATCGGCAGGCAGCTCGGCGCATCGCAAAGCGCCGCATCCGGGTCCGTATGGAATTCAAGGAAAACGCCATTTGCACCCGCTGCAACCGCAGACTTCGCTATCACCGGAACCCCTTCGCGGCGACCGCCAGTGGACGCTCCAGAGGTGCGCGGGTCCGCGCCAGGCAATTGCACCGCATG
>CALFWV010000186.1 GCA_937927825.1 uncultured Caulobacterales bacterium
TGTATAGAGGCGTGAAGCGTCTGTCATGAAGCGTGCGTCCGTTGCGACGTTCTCTTCGACTACAGGCACAACATATTGCTTCTTGGCGGCTGGCACGTGTTGAGCGCGAACGTCGCCATTGCGTTGAACAACGCCAACAACTGTCGCTTTGTTGTCATACTGTTTGCGGGCTGCACGGTCTTTGGCGTGCATGTTCTTAGCCTTGCCGCCGACATATGTTTCATCAACTTCAATGTCGCCATCCATAGGGCCGTTAAAGGACTTAGTTTCAGCGGCGTGACGCAGACGGTGAAGCATGAACCATGCTGTTTTCTGTGTAACCTTGATGTCTTTGGCGAGTGTTGTGGATGCGATGCCCTTTTTATGGCTAGTAATCATCCAGATAGCGGCGAACCACTTACGAAGTTGGATTTTGCTATCCGCAAAGATAGTGCCAACCTTGATAGAGAAGCGCTTGCGGCAATCCGAACACTTGTGGTTCTTATTGTCTTTGAAGTGCATGATTCGCACGCCGCCACAATATGGGCAGTATGCGCGTTCATCGTTCTCACCCCAACGGATAGCACGCAGATGGTCAATCGCGTGTTGCTCCGTAGGGAACGCTTCAAAGAGCGAAAATAGGGAATCAAAAGTCTGTGTACCGTGGGTCATGCCATCTTATGGCACAAAAAGTTGGGTCACACAAGTATATAATTACCGATATATTCCTAATTTTTATTCATTTAGCGTTTTTTGAACAGAAGCGTCATCCGGTCTGTTTCGCCAATGGCCAGACGTTCCGCCCTTAAGGCGGCATCATCACCGACGCCGTTTAAAGACGGTGGTAGTCTCCAGACGACATCTCCCTCTGCGGGCTTGTCCTTCGGATTTGCATTGATCTCAGATGTTTTGACAAGGTCAAATCCAGCGGATTCAAATGCAGCAATGACATTGGCTTGCTTTAAATATCCCGCACTCCCTGTGGCGCTGGCGTCGTCCCAGTCAGCTGGCGCGCGATGTTGAACAACCCCGACGATCCCACCCGTTTTTAGAAGATCATGAGAATTTTTCATGGCTTGGCCGAGATAGCCACCCTCAGCTTCGAAACGGGAAAGGTTGTGCAGGGCTCTGGTGAACAAAATTGCATCCAGTTGTCCGGCCATCTCGCCGGCGGGCGTGCCGAAGGTTCTGGCCGCAATTTCGGGACCATTTTCTGGTGCCCATTCGGCGGATTTGGCGACAAATTCCTCAGGCCATTTTTTCTTGGTTTCAATAAAGGCTTCATTTGCAAACCCAAATTCAGACCACATATCAATTGTATAATCGATGCCAACGAGCTTTCCTTTTTCGCCGAGGTAAGGGGCTAGAATTTTTGTGTACCACCCCCCGCCAGGAAGCGCTTCGCCAATCGCCATGCCCGGCGTTATGCCAAAGAATTCTAAAGTTTCTGCAGGATGGCGTGCCCCATAGCGCGCTTGAACTTTTTCGGGCTGGGCCGTGAGAATTTTCTCAAGTTTCGCGGCGTCAAATTTCGGTTCTGCAGCATAGGTCGTGTCAGACCCCAAGGCGTCGTCATTTGACGCTATATCGGACATGGCCGCTTTGGCCTTTGTGTCGACCTCGCTTGCGTCCCCACAGCTGATTAAAATTAAGGTCGCGGCCGTTAAGGCGAGAAGTTTACGCATGTTGATCTCCCGATGAATTCAGCGGCTCTCTATCAGACCTCGCGCCGCCGTCCAAGGCTTGGATGAGGCACAATATTCAACATTATGTTAGAGCCCGGCTAAGCTGCGTCATCGATTGTCTGACGCTTCTCATAGAACTGCCCATATTTCCGATATTTCGCCAGATAGGTTGGTACAATCGCTTCGATGGTTTCCGGACGGATATCGAAGGCCTCAAAGCCCTGCGCATCCGCGGCGACGACATTATCCACCCTCAAATTCTCGACTTGGTCGCGGGTCAGAAACGGTTTGGCAAAGGGTAGAGCGCCGGAGAGCTCTCCACCAAACCCCATCATATTCGCGGCAAACCACGGGACCGGGGCGAGGAAACGCTTTTTACCGACTGTTTCCAAGATGAACTCGAGAAGTGCTTTGAAAGTGTAAGTTTGCGGCCCGCCCAGCTCATAGGTCTGACCTGCCGTTCCGCGGGTCACAGAAATCGCGACGGCGTTGGCGACATCTTCGACGAACACAGGTTGAAACTGTGTTTTTCCACCGCCGATTAAGGGCAGGGCGGGGGCAAAGGATGTCAGCCCTGCAAAACGATTGAAGAAATCATCTTCCGCACCAAAAAGAATTGACGGACGTAAGATGTCTGCGCTTGGCACATGTTCCCGCACGAGCGCTTCGCCTTCACCTTTTGACCGGGCGTAATCGCTTTTGCTTTGTGCGTCGGCCCCAATGGCTGACACATGGGCGAAATTTTTAATACCAGCGGCCGCGCAGGCTTGACCGATAACATCCGGCCCGTCGGCATGCAGCGCGTCAAAGGTCTGACGACCCGATTCGAACAGGATGCCGACCAAATTTATGACGGCGTCTGCTCCCTCAACGGCCCGCGCTACGGAATGGGGATAGCGCAAATTGGCTTGCATAAGTTGGACCTGCCCGACATCGCCTACAACCTTCAGCTCATGGGAGGTATGTGGATTACGAACAGCGGCGCGAACGCGCCAGCCCCGTGCCGTCAGAGCGCGCACGACATAGCGGCCCAAAAAGCCTGATGCGCCGAAAACAGTAACAAGACGCGGATTTGCAGCCATGATAAAATGTCCTTTTAAGCCATAGGCTCTTTGAAAGTTATGTGGGTTTCACACACATCCTGTGCGCGGATTAAGACTTTGATGACGAGCTGTCTACTGTGCTTTTTAGCACATTAAACAGTCATCTGAGCCAGCCAGAAGTCGGAGGCGAATTCTATTAAATCTACAACACGGGAAAACCCCTCCGGTCCGCCGTAATACGGGTCCGGCACATCAGATCCGTCAGGCAGGAAGAGCGAGAGATTGGCCTGGCTGTCATTGGGTCTCAGGTCGCGTAGATCAGACAGATTAGAAGCGTCCATCGCGAGGATGAAATCAAAGTCATAAAAGTCTTGCACCGTCACTTTTCGTGCGGTTTGCCCTTCAAAGCTATAGCCTCGGCGTTCACCTTCTGCGCGGCTTCTCGGGTCCGGTCCTTCCCCCGCGTGCCATGCCCCCGTTCCCGCGCTATCAATTGCGATGCCCAAGTTTGCGGAACGCGCGCGAAAAACGGCTTCTGCCGTCGGTGATCGGCAGATATTTCCTAGGCAAACGAAGAGAACAGATGTCATAGGTCCATCATGTCAAATATTGAGAACATTGTCATCCTTACAGGCGCGGGTATTTCCGCAGAGAGCGGAATTCAAACGTTTCGAGATGCGGGCGGGTTGTGGGAGGGCCACCGCGTTGAACAAGTCGCAACGCCGGAAGGGTTCGCAGCTGACCCGGTTTTGGTCCACCGCTTCTATAATTTGCGCCGCGCTGCGTTGACCACCGTTGAACCCAATGCCGCCCATATTGCCTTGGGGCGTTTGCAAAATGTGTTTGCGGGGGAGGTGACGCTGGTGACTCAAAATGTAGACGATTTGCACGAACGGGGTGGCGCGTCCCGTGTCATTCACATGCACGGCGAACTCTTATCCGGATTTTGTGCAGCTTGTAGTCATCGCTGGCGACAGGCCGAGGATTTGAGCGTTGAGACGGTGTGCCCTGCCTGTCATACCGTCGGCGGCCTTCGGCCGGACATTGTCTGGTTCGGCGAGATGCCGTATCAAATGGACCGTATTGAACGGGCTTTAAGGGGCTGTGATTTATTCGTGTCCATCGGGACGTCAGGCGCGGTTTATCCTGCGGCCGGCTTTGTGCAGCTGGCACATGCGTATGGCGCGCAGACTTTAGAGCTGAACCTCGAGCCGACCCAAGGGTCAGCTTTCTTCAGCGAAACCCGGAATGGTCCTGCGACACAGTTGGTGCCCGAGTGGGTCAATTCAATCCTCTCCTAAATCCGGGGCTTCCAGCTTTCGGGTTTTTGACATTTTTGGAAACAGGACCCGCCATAGACCGGCTACGCCGACGGCTGCCGCCCCGCCCGCCGCGACGGTAAAGACTGCGCCGTAGATAGCCGCCATTGCGCCGGCGCGGAATTCGCCCAACTCATTACTCGCGCCGAGGAAGATAGAGTTCACGGCATTGACACGTCCTCGCACCCTGTCCGGAGTCCAGAGTTGCAATAGGATTTCGCGAATATAAACGCTAATCATATCAAAGGCCCCGACAAGAATTAGAGCTATAATTGATACCCAAGCTATGGTGGAAATCCCGAACACGGCAGTAGACGCTCCGAACGCCGCCACGCTTAACAATAAAATTGTCCCGGCGTAATCTCGGACCGGGAAGCGAATTAAGACGCCAATCATCAAGACGGCTCCGATGGCAGGGGCCGCGCGCAGCAAGCCCATCCCGATGGCGCCAACATGTAGAATATCACTGGCATAGATGGGTAAAAGCGCCACAGCGCCGCCCAATAAAACAGCGAACATGTCGAGAGAGATTGCGCCAAGCACAACCTTTTCTTTGAGGATATATTTGAAACCGCCCAGAATGACTGACCAGCTTGTGGGGTCCGTCTCGATATCCTGCTCCGGCTTGGGAATGGTGAGAATCGAACCCGTCGCGATTGCGAGCATGAGCGCCGCCGTGCCGTACGCCACAGGGCCGGATATCCAAACCAAAAGCCCGCCGACGGCAGGGCCGATAATTGATGCCAATTGCCATGTTAAAGTGACCCAGCCGATCGCATTGGCAAAGTCTGCCTTCGGAACAACATTCACGACGAGAGACGTTGAGGCCGGCGTATAAAAGGCCCGCGCCACGCCGAACACGGCCAATACGGCCAAGACCCAAAACGGCGAGAAAAAACCTGAGAGCGCCATAATTAAAATTACGCCAGCGCAGGCCATTTCTAAGGTCGTTGCAGCAGCCATCACGCGGCGACGTCCTAGTCTGTCAGAGGCAAGTCCTGTGATGAGAACCAATGTCAAGGCCGGCAGAAATTGAACCAATCCAATCAGGCCTAATAAAAGCGCGTTTTTTTCCTGTTCCCACAATTGCCAAGCCACTGCGACGGACACAATCTGAACCGCCGAAGATGTTATAAACCGTGCCAAAAAATACCGCTGGAACGCCTTGTGCCGAAAGGCGGCGAAGCGGTCTTCATCATGTGCGGCGGAACTCATATCTGCGGCCTATCCATTCCTTGCCCGCATGGCCAGAGGCAGCGTAGAGAGTGCGGGTGAAAACGCATATTTATATCGATGCCGATGCCTGCCCTGTGCGGGATGAAACTTATAAAGTTGCGCGGCGGCACGGCGTGCCTGTGACGGTGGTGGCCAATAGTTTTATCCGCGTCCCGAAAGACCCCGGTTTTACCTTTCGCTTGGTCGATGACAGTTTCGATGCCGCCGATGATTTTATTGCGGAGGTCGCAGACATAGACGCTATTGTGATTACCTCTGACATCCTGCTGGCGGAGCGTGTGCTTAAATCCGGCGGCCGCGTTCTGGGATCCAACGGTAAGCCCATGACCATGGATACCATCGGCAGTCAGATCGCCGTGCGGGCCATCATGGCGGATTTGCGGGCCGGGGCAGAGATGCCAACCGTTGGCGGCCCGTCGCCTTTCACACAAAAAGATCGGTCCCGTTTTTTGGAAGCCCTGCATTTGATGATTGTGAAACGCTAACTTCGCGTTGACCTGCGGTGCCGCGCGCCTATGTTGCGCCCGATTTTGCCGCCTGAATTCGAAAGACCCTTTGCTATGACCCCCTCCGATAATAAGACGCTCGAAACCATGATTGAAGCCGCGTGGGACGACCGCGCGTCTCTCTCGCCCGAGACCAAAGGCGAACATCGTGATGCGGTTGAGACCGCCATTGCGGGATTGGATAATGGAACGTTCCGCGTCGCGTCCAAGGCAGAAAGCGGCGATTGGACTGTGCATCAGTGGCTGAAAAAGGCGGTCCTGCTCGGCTTTCGCCTTCATCCCAATGCGATGATGACAGGCGGGCCTGCCACAGTGGGACGGGGGGCCGGACATTTTTATGATAAGGTTCCGTCCAAGTTTGAAGGCTGGACGGAAGCGGATTTCGCCGATGCCGCGTTCCGCGTTGTGCCGCCCGCTACTGTGCGCCGCGGGTCTTTCATTGCGCCCAATGCGGTGCTTATGCCGTCCTATGTGAATATCGGCGCGCATGTCGGGTCGGGCACGATGGTCGATACTTGGGCCACTGTTGGGTCTTGCGCGCAAATTGGCAAGAATGTGCATCTCTCCGGCGGCGTCGGCATTGGCGGCGTGCTGGAACCCTTGCAAGCCAATCCGACAATTATTGAAGATAATTGCTTCATCGGCGCGCGCTCCGAAGTGGTGGAGGGCGTGATTGTCCGCGAAGGGGCCGTGCTGGCCATGGGCGTGTTTCTGTCGCAATCGACGAAAATTTATGACCGCGCCACGGGTGACATTCACTATGGCGAAGTCCCGGCTTACTCGGTTGTTGTTCCCGGAACGATGCCCGCCAAAGACGGCAGCCACAGCCTCGCCTGCGCCGTCATTGTAAAAACCGTCGATGCCCAAACGCGCTCAAAAACCGGCGTAAATGAGCTGCTCCGCGATTAGCTTTGCAAACAGGCCAGTGAGCTATCCCTCGTTTTAAAAGTCGCTCACGTTTCTAAGAATTCTCCTCTAAAAATTCTAATGCGTCCTCGAAATTTTGTGAAAAATTACGAGGTTTCATGAGGATTGCCAAAAATTTTCATGGGATTTACTGAAAAGACCGACAGTTTTGTAAAGTCTTTTCAGAAAAACAAGTCCATAGTGCCGGAAACAGACAGGAGTCAGTTCATGAAAGCTTTTACGGCGCATCCCGAGTCAGTCGGCGAATCCTACTTTGAACATTTGCGAACGTCATTTGGGTTCGGGGCGCGCATGCTTGTCTCCGGTCTTGGGTGTTTCTTGCACGGAATATTTCCCTTTATTTGCGTAAAAACGGGCAGCCAAACGATAGATGAACTGCACTATAAAATGGTGACGCATCGGGATAAGCGGCTTCATGAGTGTTCCAAGTTATAAAATGATTCCCATATTGCCAAAGCGGTTGGTGCCAAGACCGGCGCGAAAACAGGCGTGAATGAATTGCTCCGAGATTGGAGTCTCTGAACAGGGCAGGCGGACGTTACGACCGACGATCAAAGCGTTCGGCGCGTGCGACGTTTCCTAAATTAGGACAGCCCGCAGGTTCAGTCCCCACGATGGAGACCAGAGTAGTTAGTTTGTTTTACGCGGGTATGAACCTGCGGCGACAGTTGTAGATGCACCTGTTCGTGCAATTCGCATTTGCGAAATGCACCACGTCCCGCAGTTATGCCTTCCGGTCATGCATGCCGTGAGGCCGTATCGCTTGGTTACAGCGAGCGAGCCTGTCAGCCATCAACGTTTCCTACCGTTTCAAACCAACTCTTGTCTCTCGACAGTCACAACAGCCCCGGTTTGAGACAAAGCAGTCACCTCTCAGCGCAAAAGGTCCGGCACACTCCGAAGGCTTAATCCCGGACGCTCAACCCTGCCGTCCCCCAGACCAGCCCGTGCAATTTATCGAAGATAAAATGCACATGGTGTATTTTGCCT
>CALFWV010000187.1 GCA_937927825.1 uncultured Caulobacterales bacterium
AAGCCCAAGCCGAAGGCATGCTGACAGCCGCCCTTGGGAAAATGTTCGCGCTCGCCGAAGCCTATCCGGAATTAAAGGCAAATACGAACTTCCTGCAATTGCAAGACGAGCTCTCCGATGTCGAAAATAAAATCGCCGCCGCCCGCCGTTTCTATAATAACTCGGTTCAGGAATATAACACAGGCCGCGAGCAATTCCCGGCCGTCTTAATTGCCGGACCTTTTGGATTTAAAGAGCGCGAGTTCTTTGAAGCCCCCGAAGGCCGCATTGCCTTGCAAACCCCGCCGGAAGTCAATTTCGACCAATAGGCATTTGCTATGCTCGAAGCCTATGGCCTGAAGACGCATATATGGAATAATAATCTTCGCAGCACATTGCTGCTGATTGGATTTCCGCTGCTGCTTTTGCTCATGGCGTTTGGGCTCATTCTGGTTTTCCAAGGTTTCACCTCAAGCGGCGGCCTGGAGGGCGGGTTTCAAACCGCCGTCGCGACCATGCCAACCGCTGTGCCCGTCACATTAGGTCTGGCGGGGGGCTGGTTTGGTATCGCCTTTTTCGCGCATCAGAGCCTTATCAGCGCCTCGGTCAAATCGAGGGCGCTGACGCAATCTGAAGAACCGCGCGCCTATAAAATGCTCGAAAATCTCTGCATCAGCCGCGGCATGACCATGCCGCTTTTGAATGTCATAGAGACGGAGCAGATGAACGCCTTTGCCTCCGGTATTCGGGATAAGAATTATCAGATTACCCTCACGCGCGGCCTCATGAATAATTTGGATGATGCAGAACTCAATGCCGTCATCGCACATGAGCTCTCACACATTCGCCATAAAGATGTTCGCATGCTCGTCATCGCGATTATTTTTGTCGGGATATTTGCCTTTTTCGGGGAAAGCGTTGTGCGAGGTCTTTTCCGAACAAACCTCGGCCGAACGGACCATCATCGTCGCAGCGGCGGGGGGAATGCGGGCGCGCTCATTTTCTTTGGGCTCGCCATTGTTGCCGTGACCTATCTCTTTGCGATTCTGATCCGTTTCACCTTAAGCCGGAAGCGGGAATATATGGCGGATGCAGGCGCAGTAGAGCTCACAAAAGATCCCGACGCCATGATCCGCGCGTTGGAGAAAATTTCCGGAAAAGCCGTCCTGCACGATGTCCCGGACGAAATCCGGGAAATGTCTCTCCACAATCCACGCATTGGAATTGCCGGGGCTTTCGCCACCCATCCCCCCATTGAAAAACGCATTGACGCCATCGTTAAATATGGCGGCGGAAGACGGAACACGCAAAGCGCCCGCAGTTCCCGCCGGGACCAATCCATGGAATCTTCTGCTACAAAACCCAAGAGTTTCGGCAAACGCCGCGTCAATCCGTGGCTACGTTAGGGATAGTATTCTTTTTACCTCTCTGATAGTTTGCCGCTAAACGATAAATCGAAATCAATGAATAAAATTATCTCAGGGGATATTTATGACGTTTAAGATCAAAACCTTGCTGGCAAGCGCAGCCATTGGAATCGCACTGACCGCCTGCGGCGCTGCGGATGGACCCAGCCTTGATATGGCATCTTACACTATACCGGACGGCATCACCAAAATTGAAACCGTTGCTGCCACCGACGGCGACCAAGTCGTCATTCCTTACACAAAATATCAGCTCGACAACGGGCTGACCGTTGTTCTGCATGAAGACAAATCAGACCCCCTCGTCCATGTTGACGTGACCTATCACGTGGGTTCGGGCCGCGAAGAACCGGGCCGCTCAGGCTTCGCCCATTTCTTTGAGCACATGATGTTTCAGGGGTCCGAGAACGTCGCGGATGAAGAGCATTTCAAAATCATCAGTGAATCCGGCGGGACCTTGAACGGCACTACGAATGGCGATCGCACCAATTATTTCGAAACAGTTCCATCAAATCAGCTGGAAAAAATGCTCTGGCTCGAGGCTGACCGTATGGGCTTCTTCCTCGACGCCGTCACACAAGAAAAATTCGAAGTCCAACGCGAGACAGTCAAAAATGAGCGCGGACAGCGCGTCGATAACCGTCCATATGGATTGCTCTTTGAACGCGTCGGCGAAGCCATGTACCCTGAAGGCCATCCTTATAGCTGGTCAACAATCGGCTATCTCGAAGATCTGGATCGGGCGAGTCTGACAGATCTTAAAAAATTCTTCCTTGAATGGTATGGTCCGAATAATGCCACGCTGACCATTGGCGGCGATTTCGATACCGAACAAACCCTGGAATGGATTAAACTCTATTTCGGGACAATTCCTGCCGGACCCGAGCAGGAAGACCCAGAATTCGTCCCCATCACATTAGACGAAGACCGCTATATCAGTCTTGAAGATAATGTGCAGCTCCCCCTGCTTTATATGTCTTGGCCAACAGTTCACGCGAACCACCCGGACGAAGCGCCATTGGACGTGTTGGCGAACATCCTCGGACAGGGTCAAACCTCGATTCTTTATAAGAATATTCAGAAACCGGGCCTGACTGTGCAGGCCTCTGCCGGACATGGTTGCCGTGAAATCCATTGTTCGCTGACCCTCTTCACCCTCGCCAATCCCGCAATAGTTCAAAAGCTGGGCGATTTAGAAGAAAAAATGCGGGCAGCCTTTGGCGAATTTGAAGAGCGCGGCGTGATGGATGACGATTTGACACGAGTGAAATCCTCCATCGTCTCCGGCCTCATTTATGGTCTCGAATCTGTTTCCGGTAAGGTCAGCCAATTGGCCGCCTATGAGACATATCGCGATAGTCCGAACGGGATTGGCGACGATATTGCACGCTATGAAAACGTCACAAAAGCCGACGTTATGCGTGTCTATAATCAGTATATCAAAGACCAGAAAGCGGTCATCATGTCTATTGTCCCCAAAGGGGCGACGAGCATGATTGCGCGAGAAGATACATGGCAGCGCTATGAGCGGACCATCCCTGACTTCAACGATTCCGATGAAGACTTCAGCTGGACACGTCCGGAAGACCCGGAAGGTCTCGACCGCTCTGTCATGCCCCCGGCCGGCGACAATATTCCGCAAATCAAAGCGCCGGACACGTATACATTCACCACATCGAATGGGATTGATGTCCTGGCCGCGCGAAATACGGAAGTTCCAACAACAACCATTAGCCTGCGTATCAAAGCCGGACAGAGCCATGAAAGCCTCGATAAGCTTGGCCTCGCCAGTATGACAGCTGGCCTTCTGAACGAAGCCACGACAGAGCGCTCGGTTGAAGAGCTTTCCAATGAGCTGGACAAACTCGGCTCCTCCGTCTCATTTAGCGCCGGTGATACATTTTCTACCATGCGCATCCGCACCTTGACACGCAACTTGGATGAAACGGTTGCCATTGCGATGGAGAAACTGCTCAAGCCAAAATTTGATCAAGCCGATTTTGACCGTGACAAAGCCAATGCTCTGCAAGGTATTAAGGCGAACAAGAAAGAGGCGTCAGCTACCGCGTCCAACCTGTTCAATAAAATGATGTACGGGACGGATAATCCAACGGCCTATGCCAATTCGGGCACGGAAGAGTCTGTCGCCAATATCACATTGGACGATGTCAAAGCGTTCTATGCGACGCATTATTCACCGCAGATCGCCTCCGTCGTGGCGGTGAGCGATTTAAACGAATCCGCGATGAAGAAAGCACTGGCACCCCTGTCTGATTGGACGGGCGGCGAGGTCCCATCCAAAGAGATGAAGGCCTTCCCTCAACTTGAGACCGGCACGCTTTACTTCGTTGACAAACCGGATGCCGCGCAAAGCGAAATCCGCATCGGGAAACGCGCGCTGCCCTATGATGCGACCGGCGATTACTATAAATCCAACGTCATGAACTATCCGCTCGGCGGCGCGTTCAATAGCCGTATCAATCTGAACTTGCGTGAAGACAAGGGCTACACTTACGGCGCTCGATCTTTCTTTAGCGGGGATGAAAACGGTGGCTGGTACCGCGCTGGTGCGGGCGTTCGCGCCGATGCCACGGCGGCCTCCATCGTTGAATTTGTCAACGAGATTCAGGGCTATTACACAGATGGCGCAACGGATGAAGAAGTGGCCTTTACACAATCGTCCTTGGGTCAATCCGACGCGCGCGCCTATGAAACGCCGCGTCAAAAGCTCGGCTTCCTCTCCCGTATGGCGACATATGGGTTGAAAGCCGATCACGTGGATGAGCAGGCGGAAATCCTCGAAAACATGACCAAAGCTGATTTCGACAGACTAGCGAAAACGCATCTTAATCTGGATGATATGATTATGATTGTGATTGGCGATAAAGCGAAAGTCTATGATGAGGTTGCCGCACTCGGTTACAACATGGTTGAAATCGACGCGGATGGTAATCCAATTTAGGACCCACTTTCAAACCGAACCTTAAAAGCCCGGCCCAGCGCCGGGCTTTTTTTTGGGGGTAGAGGTGAATTTAAGACGGGTCATAAATCCCTAAAGGGGACGTTAGCGAGTGTCTTATTTGAAACCGCAAAGGATTTTATGCCGCTCAGTTTTAACACCGATTATAGTGTTCTCACTCTGTAGGTCAGTGTAGTTTCTATTTTGAAAGTTCGATTGAACTCTGCATGATGTCATTTGATGCGAATTTTACTAAATAG
>CALFWV010000188.1 GCA_937927825.1 uncultured Caulobacterales bacterium
AGCGCAAAAATGCGCTTGGCGGATGCTTTGAAAACGGATGAGAAGAAGGTTTAAGGACTTCTTCAGATTGCTCAAACGTCACTGAATGGGACTAGTCCTTACCGAATAAGCGGCTGAAAAGCCCTCTAGGTTTTCCTGTGACCTCTGAGTCATTGAGGCTGGATTCGACCTCAATCGGATAGCCAATTTGTTTTAAACTCTCTATCAACTCCTCGTAGACGATTTCCGCATTCATGGATTTTGCACGTGCAATCGTCATCGGTTTATGACGATAAATTGCTGAGATATGTTCTAAGTCGGTGTTTATTTCATAATAATCTGACGTAAAAGCATGATAAGTGTTTGGGTCACCGTCCAACCCTTCCAATAAAAAGAAAATCTTGGGGTCCAAGGTGGCAGTATCTATTGCGGCTTTCCATTCAGAATCTTTAACGCCTGTCCAATTGCAAAAACTGACGCGGTTAGGAGAGAAGGCTGGCTCCTTCAGTCCCGCTTGAAATACTTCAGGAACGCCTGTGTAAAACGCATCAGGCGTTATCTTATCGTCCAGATACTCATGCGAACAACCTTTGAGAAAACAGCCTTCCGAAGTGAAAAGAGCGAAAACATCATCCCCCGACCCATTGCGAATAGATCCCATTTCTTCATCGGCGGCCCAGTTGGTATCAAATGAATAATATCTATATTGCCACTCCGGAGAATAGACCGCGTCCAATGCAGCTAAAGACTGCATCAATTTACGGAGCTGGTGCGGAGGCGGAAGATGCTGAGATGTTATCATAACTTTACTCATTCAACACGACATAGAGATTTCAAGCTTCATTGAACAATCACACCCGCCGACTGTAAGCCTTCCAACCTTTCCGCATCATATCCCAATTCCGCAAAAACCTCCTCAGCCGCGTCATTTGCCCCCGGCACCGTAAAGTCCGGATCCGTTTCCATGCCGTCAAAGCCGGGCGCAGGCCTGGGGTGAACAAATGCGCCTTGTTTTCGCAATCCGCCGCGCGCGGCGTTTTGCGGATGGCTGGGCGCTTCATCATATGTGAGGACCGGAGTCACGCACGCATCCGTTCCATTGAAAACCTCGGCCCAATCATCGCGAGTCTTTGACGCAAATTTGGCTTCCAATAAAGCGTGCTGCTGTGGGAATTGCGACGTATCCATTTGCTTGCCGTAATCCGCCTTATCTATCTCTAACAGGCGAAGCATTTCCGCAAAAAATTGCGGCTCCAACGGACCGACCGCCATGAACTTTTCGTCTTTTGTTGCATAGCAGCGGTAAAAGGGCCACGCGCCGTCGAGCATATTCGTCCCGCGTTCCGGCGACCACTGTCCCAAACCTGAGAGCATATGCAGAACACTCATCATGGAGTTTGTTCCGTCAATAATAGCGGCATCGACAATCTCGCCTTTGCCCGTGCGTTCAGCCTGAAACAAACCCGCCAGAATACCCGCGACGAGGAAGAGCGAGCCCCCGCCGTAATCCCCGACCAGATTCAGCGGCGGAGATGGCGGCGTGCCTTTGCGGCCCATTGCGCCCAGCGCGCCCGTAATCGAGATATAATTAATATCATGCCCGGCCATGGTCGCCCAAGGTCCGGTCTGACCCCAGCCTGTCATGCGGCCGTAAACGAGTTTCGGATTAATGGCGTGGCAGGCCTCAGGTCCGACGCCGAGCCGCTCGGTGACGCCGGGGCGCAGACCTTCGAATAAAACATCGGCAGATTTCACCAAATCCAAAACGACCGCCGCGCCTTCCGGTTTTCGCAAATCCAGTGTGATGGCTTTCTTGCCGCGATTGGACAGATTTGGGATTGCGCCCATCGGACCGGGCCGATTAACCAAAATAATCTCTGCACCCATGTCGGCCAAAAGTTGCCCGGCATAGGGACCGGGTCCAATTCCGGCGAGTTCGATAACCCGAACACCGTCTAAAGGTTTGGTCTGAGCTTTCGTCATAACTGTGTGTCTTTCAATACCCGCGCATAGCTTTGGGTTCGGATTAAAGTGCGTTCGTATTTTATTTGCCGGACCGTATCAGATTGCGCTTCGGCCCATTCAAGACCCAGCCGCGCCGCATAATGCAGCGCTGTCCGCTGGCAGACTTCTTGCGCGCCCAGTGCCAGCGCTTTGGCGCGTTTCGACTCCGGAATATCATAATGCGGATGGCTGGCTTTTGGCGGCGCTTGGAACCACCGGCGCTCCATCCCGATTTTATCCGCCATCCTGTGCAGCTCGTCGAGTGTATCCGCCGTCATATGACACATGATGTAACCTCGAAACGGGTGGCGGGCGGTGTCAACATAAACGCTCATGGGCTGTGCCTAAGTCAGGGCGGTGAGCCGAACAAGCGTCAAGTTTGGCGCAAAGCCCATGCGTCAGTGTGGGTTTTGTATCTGGCCGTAAACTAGGCTAGGGTTCATTTTTCGGAGGGGGCCCGGAAAATCGAGTGAGGGAGAGACCGCGTGGAAACAACATTTTTAAAGTCTGAAGAGCTGTCAAAGCGCGGCCAACGCCGCATTCGCAGAAACCTGTTTGAAGCCTTTATTGATGCGGGCCGAACCCATGGCAAATCCAAAGCCATTCTTACGGATGGCGACGGAAAGACCTTCACCTATGCGGATATTTTGCGCGCATCTTTCGCGCTCTCCGCCCCGTTGAAACAAGTGACAGAGCCGGGTGAAGCGGTTGGCATTTTACTGCCGACGGGTGCGGGCGCCGTTATTTCCCTTTTATCAATTCACGCGGCGGGGCGTATTCCGGCAATGTTGAACTTCACGGCCGGGATTAAAAATCTAACCGCTGCCTGTAAAACGGCCCCTTTGAAAACCATCGTCACCGCCCGCAAATTTGTTGAGATAGGCGGTTTATCCGCCTTGATTGAAGAGCTGTCCGAGATCGTCAGTATTATTTATCTGGAAGATATGAAGGAAGACATTGGGCTGGGCGGCAAACTCCGCGCGGTATTGGGTCCGATCTTTCCAAAAATTTTCGCCCCCAATCCGCCCGCCGGTGACGCCGCCATCATCCTGTTTACCTCGGGGACGGAAGGCAATCCGAAAGGCGTTGTCCTGACCCATTCCAATATCCTCGCCAATGTCGAACAGATTGAGCAACATGTGCAATTGGAAGAGACGGACATCTTCTTTAACCCGCTGCCGACCTTTCATTGTTACGGCCTGACGGCGGGAACACTTTGGCCGATTTTCGAGGGGCACCCCGTTGTCCTGCACCCCTCGCCTTTGCAAACCAAAACCATCGCCAAGCGGATTTTCAAAACTCGCGCGACGGTTCTCTTTGCGACGGACACATTCCTGCAGCAATATATGCGGGCCAGCGCCGATGGCGGCCTGAGTTCTCTGCGGATTGCAGTCTGCGGGGCGGAACGCGTGCGCGAGGAAACGCGCAAAACCGCAGAGGACCGTTTCTCTTTCGAAGTTTTGGAAGGCTATGGCGTGACGGAATGCGCGCCGGTTCTGGCCGCGAACCAACCCGGCGATATTCGCGCGGGCACAATTGGCAAAATGTTGCCCGGAATTGAAACGCGAATCGAACCTGTCGAGGGACTTGAGGATGCGGGACGTTTGTTCGTGCGCGGCCCGAATATCATGAAGGGCTATATCTCGCCCGAAAATCCGGGACGGGTGGTGCCCTTGGCAGAGGGCTGGCATGATACGGGGGATGTCGTATCGGTAAATGAAGACGGTCATTATGTTATTCGGGGGCGGTTAAAACGCTTTGCCAAAATCGGCGGCGAGATGGTCTCGCTCACCGTTGTTGAAAATTGCGCCTCCGCGCTTTGGCCGGATAATATGCACGCCGCCGCCATCGTGCCGGACCCCAAACGCGGCGAGCAAATTGTTCTGCTCACAGACTATCCCGATGCCAAACGCACGGACCTCATGCGCTGGGCGCAAACCCACGGCGTGCCGGAAATCTCCGTTCCGAAGAAAGTCATTCCCGTCACCAGCGTCCCGATTTTGGGCACAGGCAAGCTCGACTATGTCGCCGTCACCAAGATGGCCAAAGCCGCGACTGCACCGAAGAAGACGGCAAAGGCTTAGGCCCGGGAATGGCCCGGAAACAGCCCAGAAACAGCGCCGGAATAGCCCGGAATAGCCCGGAATAGCCCGGAATAGCCCGGAATATTTACGCCATCACAAACGGCGGCCAGGAGAAAGCTGCAGCTGACAATCAAAGCGTTCAGCACAGGTGAATTTCCCTTTGGGAAAATCATCGACGCAGAGATCCTGTGAAGTAAGACCGCCCGCAGGGTCGGAACGGATGAGGCGGGCGCGGTGACATGGGAAGACTTCCACACGCCCTTTGGGGAAAGCCTGCTCCACCCCGACGCAACTGACAACCAAGGCGACTTCACAGGCCACATCCGCGACAGCGCCTCCGGCCTGACCAGTGCATTTTTCCGCTGGAAAATTGCACCGTGCAAGCCCGCTATTATGATGCAGTCGCAGGACGGTTCTTGAGCATAGATCTTGTCACTTTCCTCGATAACGGAAACCCCGCGATGTTCAATCGTTATGGTTACACATTTAATGATCCCATCAACAATTTTGACCCAGATGGAAGGGAAACTGTATCTGGCTTTGCTTGTACAGGATGCGTTGCGTTTGGAGGAAGTGATTGTGATGGACTTCATCGAGACGTTATTAAGGGTGAGGCTTTGCCTCAGGAAGCCGCTGGATATGCGTCAAGTGCCTTTCCTATTGGGGTAGGAGCGAGACTAGGTATCGGTTTGGGTGCAAGGGCCTTAGGCCCGGCAGCACTACGTTGCGGCGCAAGTAAAAGCTTTACTGGTGCGGCCAACTATATTAATTCAGTCACGTCAGCGGGCCGGGCAACCAAGGGTGTTGCTACACTGCGTATTGGAACGGGCGGTCGTTCAGGTGCTGAAAAATTATTCAAACCTTAACTCGTCAAAAGGGTCAAATTGACCCAAGCAAGACAATTACAGGCTCTCTTAAAGACGGAAACACAGCAAATATTAGAAGTACTGTTTTAAAAGATGGCACTAAGCGAACTACTGTAGGGGTTCAAAGAAAAGTCTCTCAAACAGGTTTTCGACTAAAAAGAGTTCAGCGTGTTAAGGTGCGGTTTGATGAAAAACCATAACAAACAATTTTATACAAATATCATTGTCTCAAAGCCAAGCTCGGACAGTCTTCCTGTTGAATTTTTATCGAAGAATTTTTTGAAGGAAAGTGGTTCCAAGGTTCGATTGATCTACGAGTCCAACATACTTGAAACATATAATATTGCTGATGCATTTTCTAAGAATAGCAATGGGTATTTCATGACAAATGAAACGGACTTTGAATGCCGGCCTGTTGAAATCAATGTTGATTTTCTATGTAATGAGGCTGACCCATTTGATAATAGTAGCTCTTTGATTGTAGCCGATGCAGAACTTAAAAATTTAATGGTTGTTTTAAATAATAATGAGACAACATGGCTTATTGGCGATGAGCAGTTTTTGAAAAAAGCTCAACCATATCCCCTAGAAATTATGAAGGATTATTACCTGACTTGGTTAGACGATGACCCGATCGACCCAATAGCTAATCCGTTTTGGGAAACTTGGAATGAGTATGAGTCATTTATGTTGAAATGAGGTGGAATAGATAGAATGGGGTCAGAAAGTGTGTAGAGCCGGAGTAATCGCGCGTTTTTCTAAAACCTCACCTCAAACTTCCCGAAACCCCAAAGATAGTCCAAGCTCTCCTTCTAAGAAGGAGGATAAGTGATGGACTATTTTGTTGGATTAGATGTAGGTGTTGAGGACACGGCGCTATGTGTTGTGGATGTGGACGGCGGAGTGTTGCTTCAATGCGAGACTCCGACTGACCCACAGGCGATAGCGGATGCGCTCAAACCTTACCGCCGCACCTTGCGCCGCGCGGGTCATGAGGCGGGCGCCTTATCCCCGTGGCTTCAATCTGAATTACTGTCCCTTGGCTTGCCCGTGATCTGCGTTGAGGCGCGTCATGCAAGAGCGGCGATTTCGGCGCAGCGCAATAAGACGGATGCGGCGGATGCTTTGGGTCTGGCCCATATTATGCGCACGGGCTGGTTTAAGCGGGCGTATATGAAGGCGGAAGGCACGTACCGTCTGCGCTTATTGCTGACGCACCGCCGGAACCTCAAACGCAAATTTCTCGATATTGAGAACGCGATCCGCCATTCGCTGAATGATCATCGACAAAATATAAAAAGTCAGCATTGGATTGCGCAGCAGTCAACGCGCCAATCGAAATGACGAGAGAAGCCTATGACGCATGGTTCCTGGAGGTCGACACACCCATGACCGACGCATGGAAATGCCAACGGGAAAAACGCATTAAAGCGCAACGGGCAAAAGCGAAGAAAGCGTTATAGTGCGGTCAAGCAAAAGATGTTTGCGAGCCACGGTTTCAGCCAAACTACAGACCGCATGATTGCCGCCAAACGAGATATCCACAGATAAGCCGAACCAGCACTTACGCCTGACCCTGCTTCCAAATTGCTTCCAACTCGAAGACGGCCAAAATTCCCGCTATTGCGAGAGCTTTCTAAATCATTCATAAATTAAGAAAAATCTGGAGCTGGCGAAGAGATTCGAACCCTCGACCCTCACCTTGGCAAGGTGATGCTCTACCACTGAGCTACGCCCGCTCATTAGATTTGCGTAGAAAACACGGTTTAGGACCCGCATTTCTTGGTAGGCGCGCCGTATAGACTCAAACCCGCGGCGTGTTCAAGCCTTTTTGCAGCCCAAATTCATATCTTTCAGTCCGGTCAAAATCAGGCCCCGCTCACCCCTTTTTCCATCTGTCATTTGAGTAGGGCTCAAACTTAGACTAAGCGCGGGGTATGACAGCTAAACCGCATAGAGATGAACCCGCGCTTTACGCCCGTCTGGATGAGCTCGGCATTGCCCATCATACGGAGGAGCACCGCGCTGTCTTTACCGTAGAGGACGGCGCAGATGTGAAGGCCCGCTTGCCCGGCGGTCATTCCAAAAACCTGTTTTTGAAAGATAAAGCCGGAGACTATGTTCTGGTCAGCGCGCTGGGCAGCACCATGATTAAGCTGAACCAATTACATAAGCGGATTGGGACAAAGCGGTTGTCCTTTGGCAGGCCCGACGCCCTGCTGGAGTTGCTCGGCGTCGTGCCGGGGTCGGTCACCGTGTTTTCGGTCTTGAACGATACCGACGCAAAAGTGCGGTTAATTTTGGATAAGGCATTGTTCGAGTGTGAAACGCTCTGGTTTCACCCTATGCGCAACACGGCCAGCACGCGCATCGCGCCGCAGGATTTAATCCACTTTGCGGATAGC
>CALFWV010000189.1 GCA_937927825.1 uncultured Caulobacterales bacterium
CCACGCCGTGATGGGGTCCAATCCTATGAGCGAGAGTAAGACCGCCGTAATAACAAAGGTCAGAAAAAAGACAAAAAAGTAACTCATCACGGAATATACAACACTGGGCGGTAGGGTCTGCCCTCCGTAACGCATCGGGACAACAGCATGTTGGCGCGGCATCCGGAAGAGATAATTGCGCAGGGCTTCAAAGGCGACTTGATAGCGGAAAATTTTCACGGAGCAGGCGGTGGAACCCGCGCAGCCGCCAATAAACATAAAAGCAAAAAATGCCGACACCGCAAACGGGCCCCAAGAATTATAATCCGCCGTCGCATACCCCGTCCCTGTTACGATAGACACCGTATTAAAGGCGGCCAATCGCAACCCGCGTGTGACCTCAAATTGATCTGATAAAATTAAGAACAGTGTTATGATCAAGGTTAGACAAGCGATAACGGTTACAAAGGCGCGGACCTGACTGTCGCGCCAAATGGCTTTTAAATCGCCGCGGGTTGTCATGAGCAAGTAAACGCCGAATGGAAGCGCGGCGAGCATCATAAAAATAGTTCCAACAATATCAGCACCATCATCCATGAACCCGCCCATAGAGGCATCGGAGGTCGAATAGCCGCCCGTGGCTAATGTCGTCATGGCATGGGCGATGGCGTCAAACCAATTCATTCCCGTCATCATATATCCAATGAAACAGGCGATAGTGAGGGATAGGTAAATCAGGGAAATGCCGCCGGCGAGACTGGCCGCCCGGGGCAGAATTTTCTCACCCATGTCGGAACTCTCTAAGCGGAAAAGCTGCATCCCGCCAACCTTCAGCATCGGCAATACCGCCATCGCCGTGACAACAATACCCACTCCGCCAATCCATTGGAGCAGGGCGCGCCACATCAAAACGCCGCGCGGCATGTTATCGAGCCCTGTCAAAATGGTCGCGCCCGTCGTCGTAATGCCCGAGGTCGATTCAAATAATGCGTCTGTCAAGGACAGGTTTATGGGCTCGAATAAAAACGGAAGTGAAGACAGAACCGAAAGTGTGAGCCAGGCAAAGACTGTTAAAACAAAGGCGCCTCGCGCGCGCAAACTCGGATGCGGCGTGTAAGTGATCGTTGCCAGCAATGCCCCGAAAAGCGTTGTGATCCCGCCGGAAATGCCAAAGGCACGCCACGCCCGGCCGTCATCCAAAAGATCCACGAGCATTGGGATAAACATGAGGATACCGAGGGCGGAACTCATCAAGCCAATCACGAAAAAAACTGGGCGCAAGTCTGGCATGCAAACCCCGTAACCTGCCTTGAGGACGATGGGAAGTGGACTATCGCGTTGAGTGCGTCTTGAAATTGGCCCTCAAGCGTCGCAAGAGAGAGGGATGAAACATCTACTCGCCCCTCTTCTGCTCACCACCGTCTTAACGGCCTGCGCTGATAGGGATAATCCTGCGCCGACTTTGCAAGAGGCCGCAGAGCAATCTCAAAAAGAAGTCGAAGCCGTACAAGCCCCCGTCAATTATATCCGCGAAACGCCCGTACAGGGCGGCCTGACACCTGAACGGATAAACCAATCACCGTCGCTGGGCGGGACTTCTTTGTCGGGTGTGCAAATTGCGCCTTCGGGTGAATTTGTCACTGTGCTGCAAGGCCGCGAAGACAATGCCAGTCAACAAGACCTTTGGGCCTATGATTTGGAAACGGGCGAAGGCCGTCTCCTCGTCAGCTCCACAGATATTTTAGAAGGCCCGGAAATTCTCTCTGAAGAAGAGAAAAACCGCCGCGAGCGCGCGCGGGAATATGGCAGCGGGATTATCTCCTATAGCTGGGTCGGGGAAAACCTCCTGCTCTTCCCTTTGGGCGGTGATATTTATCTCTATGACCTTGAGACGCAAGAAAGCCGCCAAGTCACCGCGACTAAAGGGTTTGAGACCGACCCGAAAGTCAGCGCAGATGGCAATAAAGTCGCCTATGTGCGCGGAAATGAGCTTTACATCAAAGACCTGAACACAGGGCTGGAGCGTCAACTTTCCGACGGTTCAACCGACACAATTCGTAACGCAACGGCCAGCTTTGTTGTTCAAGAGGAATTAGACCGAAACACCGGATATTGGCTTTCGGGCGACGCCAAAACAGCCGCCTATACGCAGATTGATGAGAGCCCGGTTGCCATTGAAAACCGAATTGATGTCGGGGCGGATGGCGTCAAAACGATTGCCCAGCGCTATCCTTTTGCCGGAACGCCCAATGCGACCGTTAAATTAGGATTTGTGTCGACCACCGGCGGCAAAACACGTTGGGTCGCCTTGGATGATGATCCGGCGCTCGGCGATGACATCTATCTCACCCGCGCGGCTTGGGCGCCCGATAATCAAACGCTGTTCGTCGGCGTTCTCGCCCGCGATAATAAAACCCACCGCATATATAAGGTGAATTCCAAAACGGGAGAGAAGACAGAGTTTTACGAGGAAACCTCCCCGACGTGGCTGAATATCAGAAGTGGCCTGTCCCCAACAAAAGATGGCGGCTTAATTTGGTCGGCGGAGAGAAATGATAAGCGGCAAGTTTTCCAAATTGACGCAGAAGGTTCAATTAGAGCCATGACGCCTGAATCTATAAATGCGCGGTCTATTGCGTGTCGAACGACCTCTGGTGAACGGGAACTCATCTATGTTAGCGGCTGGAAAGATACCCCGCTATCCAACCATATTTTTAGGATTTTTCCCGGCACAGCAGATGGTTCGTTTACTGTTGACCAAATCACCAAAGGCCCCGGCATTCACAGCGCCAGTTTCAACAGCGATTGCACCCGGTATCTCGGCTCCTATTCCGATGACGAAACGCCAACAAATTTGCGCGCCTATCAGGCGGACGGAACGCCGCTGGCATGGCTCAATGAAAATAAGCTGGACGAAACCCACCCCTATGCGCCCCATCTCGACGTGCATATTAATCCTGAATATGGACAATTGGACGCAGAAGACGGCACGCCACTTGATTATATGCTGTTTAAACCGACCGACCTTAAACCCGGTGAAAAACGTCCCGCCATCACGATTGTCTATGGAGGGCCGGGCGTACAACGCGTCCAAAACCGTTTTTGGCGCAAGGACCTCGCCAAGATGTTGGCGCATCACGGCTTTGTCGTATTTACTTTGGACAACCGCGGGGCGAGCAATCGCGGCAAAGCGTTTGAAGATTATCTCTACCGCTCTATGGGCCAAATTGAGACCGTTGACCAATCCGTCGGCGCGCGCTGGCTTGCAAAACAAGACTTCGTCGATGGCGAAAATATGGGTGTCTATGGCTGGTCCTATGGCGGCTATATGAGCTTGCACATGTTGGCGCAGACAGACCTTTATAAATCCGGCGTATCCGGCGCGCCCGTGACCGATTGGACGCTTTACGACACGGCCTATACGGAACGTTATTTGGGCGACCCAAATCCGGGCACACCCAATTACACTGAAGGGGCCTATGAAAACGGCAGCGTCTTTAAATATCTCGACGGGTTGACGGAGCCGGTACTCCTCATTCATGGCATGGCGGATGATAATGTCGTTTTCCGGCATTCAATCAAATTGATGGCAGCGATGCAGGAAAAGAACATGCACAATCTACGCATTCAAACCTATCCGGGTGAGAAACATGGATTTCGAAAAACGGAAAACCGCATTCACCGCGACCGACAAATTCTGGAGTTCTTCAGCGAGACCCTTGCACCCGAAACGAAGTAAATCGGAAAAGGCGTGACCCCGTCTGCAAGGCTAAGCCTATTTCGCAGCCGCCAATCTCACGGCTTCGCGGATTTGTCCGCGCAGTAAGGCTGTTTCGACGGAGGTCGGGTCTAAATTCAGGGCCGCTTCTATATCGGCTTGCGCCTCGTCCACCTTATCCTGTTTAAACTTGGCATCAGCGCGATATCGTAGGGCGTCTGCCCGCCTTGGGTCCAAGGTTAAAACGGATGTGAGGTCGGTCTCCGCATAATCATATCGCCCCGACAGCGCATAGGCCCGCGCGCGTGCAATCCGCAAATCCACGTGATCATAGGCTAACTCCAATCCCGCCGAAGCGGAGGCATAGGCTTTATCGGCCTGATTAGCGGTCAGCCATAAATTCGCCGCCTCAGCATAATGTTTTACCCGCGTCGCTTTCGGCCCGCCATCCGCCCCTGCGGCTAAAGCATCCAGCCGAAAGGCGGCCTCATCTTCATGGCCTAAGGCAAATAACGCCATCGCCACACAATGTTTCGCACGGCGTCCCCCGCCTTGATCGCGCCACTGCATCGCCGATTCAAAAGCCGTTTGCGCATCATCCGCAATAGATTCCAAACAGGTTTTATGCCGGGTTTCAAACTCAGCTGTTAAGTCTGTAGCCAGACTTGGTGTGCTAAAAAGAAAAAAGCTGCCAAACAGGCAGGCGACATGAGAGAATTTGCGTGTCATGGCATCCGCATAACCGCAGGAAACTGAACCGACAATGAGCCGTCACATTAATAAGCCTCAATCTGCGCTTCTCTTGGGAGCGGGCTATGTCGCTCGCGCCTTAGCGCCGCAATTGATTGCAAAGGGTTGGGATGTGCAGGTCACAACACGGTCAGGTGAAACGGCGCTAGCGGATGTGCGCTGCCATAAATTTAACGGCGCGGCATCCGCGGGCCTTCAATCCGCCTTTGTGAATGCAGACATCATTATCAGTTCCATTCCGCCGGGCCGGGACGGCAGTGACCCCGCCCTGTCAGAGCTCGGTCAGTTAAGTCCAAAGGCGCGATGGATCGGATATTTATCTGCAACCTCCGTTTACGGACATCGGAACGGGCAATGGGCGTTTGAAGGGGAAGCGCCCTCGCCGGGATTGAAGCGCGGCATCGCCCGCGCAGATGCGGAACTGGCTTGGATTGAAACACTGTGGCCCGTCCATATTTTTCGGCTTGCCGGGATTTATGGGGTCGGTCGCGCCCCTTTTGAAAAACTTCGAAACGGAACAGCGCGAACGGTTATAAAAGACGGCCACGTCGTTAACCGCATCCATGTTGCCGATATTGTGAGCGCAATTTTTCTGAGCCTTGAAAGGCCGAGCCCGCAATCCATCTATAATTTGGCGGACGGTCATCCGGCGCCGCCGCAAGATGTATTGGATTATGCAGCTGGATTACTGGGGCTTCCACCCGGTCCGCGCGTTGCTTTAGATGACAGTTCAGTGTCCGATATGGCGCGTAGTTTTTATGCGGAAACTAAACGTATCAGCGCGGATAAAGCGCGGCAGGAATTGGGGTGGATGCCCGAATATCGGACCTATCGTGATGGATTAGCCGCAATTCTACGGGAAGAAGGCCGGATAAGCTGACCGCGGGGCGGGCGATGTGTAGACTCCGCGCAAACCTGCCGTTTGCGCCGTTAAGGTGCGTTTAGATACCGCGCCATATTCCGTGCTCAGGACATAGCCTTTATTGCGCATACAGACCTCAAACCCCGGATCGAGGATGAAATCATATTCGGACATAAACAAATATCCCCGATGCCGCGTTTCACAATTCTGCCAATCGATCGGTTCAGACTGCCCGTTCAATTTCACAAATTCTGTTTGGCGGGGGTCACTAAAGGCGGCAACTGAATAAGCGGACTGCGTGTTAAAGAGCTCTACCGCATAACCCGCATATGGCGAAGGTGCATATTGCGACGCGGCATCGTAAACGTCCACCGCATAGGTTTGTCCGTCGAACTGATAGGCTTGCTGGGGAGACGCTCTCAAACTCGCATCTGTGTAAGGTACATCGGCCACCTTTTCGGACTTGTTCCAAAGACTACACCCACTCAATCCCAACCCGGTTAAGGCTATGACTGTCATCGTTCTGATCCGCATGTGACTCTCTCGCTTTGATACCATCACAGCAGCGTTTCAAGCGCCGTGCCAAAGAGAGGCTTTTCACAAAATAAGACGTCTTTCTAAAATAAGACGTGGAAAACAGAATTGCCCGAGAAGGAATTGACTTGAGCGGTGAACACGCCAAAACATCTGTATGACCGAAACTCCGTTCCATACAAAAGAAGCAATTCACCTTAAAGCCGACTCCCGATTATCGAAAATCTGGGAAGCGGCTGAGATTTACGGTGCCCGCAGCTTTGACAATTATGCGCAAATCAGATCCCTGGCTGAAACATTGCGGGACCTTCTCTGCGCGTGGCTGCATAAGGGCGATGAACCCTGCGTCTATCTGGTCCCGCCTGAGGGGCCCTTTCAGGCTCAGAATTATCAATCCGGTGCATTTTCTGTGTCGGGCACAGGCTATCTCCCCCTCAAACCCATAAGCTTTGGCCTCGCCATCCGAATTTCCGAGGATAAGGATTACATGCGGCTCGTCATGCATTGTCAAAAAGCGGGTCAGTTGATGAAAATCTCCATTGGCAAGGAAAGTCCGATTTCCGTCAAATTGCCCTTGGACGAAAACGAAATGACGCCTCTCTTCGAGCTCATCTACGGTCACATCCTCGCGTTTTTCAAAGACAGTGTCGATCAGTATGACGAAGGCGATTACGGCACCTCTGTCATTGGCTTTGATATCTTCCGAGTCCCGGAGTAGCACAGGGAATTCAGTTTGGTCTGATAGGCTGAATCAGCTATTGCGACGGCTGATACATCTCCCGCAGACTTGGGTTTGCGTCGAAAATTGGGAATATTATGGGTTTCGAAACGGCGATTTTAGCCGACATTATTCTTGCAGGTGGCGGCAATGGTCACCACGAGGCATCCACACTTCCCTTCAAAATTGCTCTAATTGGCGCACTTGGCATTGGGGCCCAATGGTTGGCTTGGAAACTTCAACGCCCCGCCATCGTGTTGATGGCCATTGCAGGCCTGATATTCGGGCCGCTTGTCGGATTTCTGCTCGGTTTACCCATGCCGGGCTTCATGCATGATACGCTTGAGCCCTTTCGCCTTAACCCGCAAGTCGACTTTGGCGATGTTTATCGCCCCATGATTGGAATAGCGGTTGCAATTATCCTCTTCGAAGGGGGACTAAACCTCAAATTCAAAGACTTAGGCGACGCTAAACGCGCCGTTATTCGTATGGTTGTTTTGGCCGGTCCCATTGCGTGGGGCCTCGGCACGATTGCGGCGCATTATCTCGTCGGATTAAAATGGGACATGGCCGCGATGGTGGGCGGCTTATTTATCGTAACAGGTCCAACGGTGATTATGCCATTGCTGCGGCAGGCGCATTTACAAGCCAAGCCTGCGAATATTCTCAAATGGGAAGGGATCGTCAACGACCCGCTTGGCGCGCTCTTTGCCGTCGTTGTCTTCGAATTTATCCGTATCACACAAATCGAAGCCAGCATGGCAATGGTTTTCAGCCGGATTGCCTTTGCGGCAATACTGGGCACCGCCGTCGGGATTGTTTCCGGTATTGGCATGGCTTGGGCGTTCCGCCGGGGCGTTATCCCTGAATATTTAAAAGCGCCTGTCGTCTTGGCGTGGGTTCTGGTCATCTATGTGCTCGCCAATACGCTCGCCGATGAAACCGGACTCCTTGCTGTGACAGCCCTCGGCATGACCATGGCGAATACAAAATTCGCCAGCATGGTTGAAATGCGCCGCTTCAAAGAAAATATCGCAATTATCCTCGTCTCCGGCGTGTTCGTTATGTTGACGGCGACCTTGACCCCGGCAGTCTTGCGCGCCTTTGTATCCGACTGGGGCGTGATTGCGTTTGTTCTGGCGATGATGTTCCTCGTCCGACCTATCGCCGTTATGCTCGGCACACTGTGGTCCGGAGTGTCGTGGAAAGAAGCGCTTTTGGTGTCTCTCATCGCGCCGCGCGGAATTGTGGCGGTTGCGGTTGCGGGCCTGTTTGCAGCGGAAATGAATGCGCTGGGACGCGAAGACGGACTTATCTTCGTCCCGCTCGCTTTTGCCCTCGTTTTTGCCACCGTTTTATTTGCCGGGTTCTTTATCGGGCCACTCGCCCATATGCTAAAACTTGATAGCGGCGACGGCGACGGGGTGTTGATTGTCGGCGCGAACCCATGGTCGCTCGGCCTCGCAAAAGCGCTGAAAGAGCTGCACATCAAGGTGACAGTTGCCGATACGAATTGGCGGCGTTTGCGCGGTGCCCGGCTGGAAGGGCACACCACATTTTACGGTGAAGTTCTGTCAGAAAATGCAGATTATTCACTCGACCATAGCTCCTTTAACATTCTCATCGCGGCCACCCCGAATGAGGCCTATAACGCCCTCGTCTGCGTTGAATTCGCGCCGGAATTAGGCCGTCACCGCGTTTTCCAAATCGGAGCCAAAGAAAATGACGAAGACGATGCAGAAGGCATTGCCTTTACCTCGCGCGGGCGGACACTGACGTCACGCGGTCGCAGCTTCGATGCCCTGACCCGAGATTGGTGGGGCGGTTGGCGTTTCAGGTCGACCAGTTTGTCCGAAGAATATACTTTAGACGATCTATATAAGGATCGCGGCGACGATTTGGACCTTATCTTGGCCCGCAAGCCTGACGGCACCTTGGAATTCATTCAACCCGGTCAGGAATTCCGCGCACAAGGGGCAACTGTGCTTAGCTTCTCTCCGGCGAAAGATGCAGAAAGCGTGCGCGGCGAAGGCGCGAAACGCGGCGGTGCAGGTATGGCAGGACCGGCGGCGCCGCTGCCGTCCTAGTCCATGCGCCTGAGCTATGCCGCTCTGACCGCCTGCCTAATGGCAGGGTGTTCCGCTGAAATCCCGGTGGGTGAAACGCCAAGACTAAGCTTGGCAACGCCCCCCTGCGCCGCAGACACAGGCCGATATGACGCCGGGCCATTGGAATTAAATCTAAAGGCGGCCGCTTTGGGCTCTGCTGCTGATATGTCCGAACTGTTACCTCCCGCCGTCAAATTTATTGAAGGCTGGCACCTAACATCGGCTGAAGGTGATTTCGGCGGTCTTTCCGGCCTTGAGATTATGCCCACCGGCGACCTGCTTGCGGTATCAGATAAGGGCTATTTTTTCACCTTTGACCCAGACGGTAAAAAGCGTCCGACGCTCATGCCACTCTACGATGCAGTGGGAAAATCCCTAGTAGGAAAAACAAAAGGCGATGCTGAAGGCCTCGCCCTGAAAGACGGTGTTGCCTTTGTTTCTTTTGAACGCGAGCACCGCATCTTGGCCTATCCTTTAAAGGCCTGCGGCGTCGCGGCGCGCGGTTTGCTATTTGCCGGTTCCCCTGAAAAATTACTCGGAACGAAACTTCGCGCCAATGACGGAGCCGAAGCGCTGGACATGACAACGGACGGGCGGATTCGCGCCGGATATGAAACCGTGATTGACGGGCGCGCCCCGCTCGTCACCTTCAATCCCGACGGAACAGCCGCGCCCCCGGTGGAGTTTATTGCCGTTGACCCGGATTTTAAACTGGTCGGAGCTGATGACGGATTTTTCTTGTTCCGTGCCTATGACCGAGAGGCCGGAAATCGGAATATTATTCGCGGCCCAAATATTGAATTCAAACTCGCCCCGCCGTTAAATGTCGATAATTTCGAGGGGATTGCGGTCCAACCCCTGGAGACCGGAATCACACGGATTCATCTAATTTCCGATGATAATTTTTCGGCGCGTCAACGCACGCTTTTATATGTTTTTGAGGTGACCAATTAGACGCTGCGAAAGCGGGCCTTGTCGAAAACTTTCAACACAGTCACCAGATCATGCCCGCGTTTGAGCACAAGACCGCCCGGCGCAATTACGGCAAACTGACCTTGCTTTCTGCGTAAGGCCGGGACTTTCTCAATCCGGTAAAGCGCATGTTCAGAGGCACGGCGATACACAGAAAATACGGCCTTATCCCGTAGAAAGTCCAAGGCGTAATCTTTCCAATCCCCTTTACTGACCATCTGCCCATAGACATTCAAAATCGCGGAAAGCTCCTGCCGGTCAAAAGCAACTTGTGCAGGCCCTTTTGAGGGACGATTGGATCCTGAGGGGAAAGGAACGACATGGCTCATAGGTACACCATAAGCTCAATTTTAGACGTGACAAGACTTCGCTCCTCACGCGAGGCCTGTCCAAATTCTATCCTCTTTGTAATCACCCGCCTTATTTTGGTCACATTTGCAGCAGGATTTGACCTTAAACTCAACTTAGCAAAGACCAGTCGCAGGACGGTGCAGCAAATGTGGGTCGGTTATTTATCAGCCCCCCAGCCCCCGAAACGCAATTGGTTTATCGGCCTGCGACACGTAACGTTCCCACGTTTACATGGTGTGGGTGTCCCTATCCCTAGGGCGCCTTCGCCAAAGTAGCCCGGCCGCATTGCATTCAGCCCTGCATTGCGGAACCGGGCTGCGGTCATTTTAAGCGTTCAATCTATCACGGCCGCATCTAAGATTTTGGCAGTTTTCTGATCATGGAGCAAAACGGCATATCGTGTATTTTCGGTTTTGGGTAAGACGACTGTGGCGACCTGCCCATTCCAATCCAAACTCTGGACATCTGTCACCACATTCGTGAGATCCAACGTGCGCCCGCCATTTTCTCCGCGCGTCACTTTTACGCTTTGTTCACCCGGTGTGAAGGAGACAACATCAAGGATGATGTCTTGCGTAACGTTAGCTTTTACGGTCAGAGTATCACCGTCTCGCGTGAGGGATAAGTCGATATCAGTCTCAGGTAGGCTCATATCTGCGACATCGCGTTTAGAATATTTCGGACTATGGGCAGAGCCGCCTAAGACAATCTGCGGCGTATAAATATTGGACGCGCCAAAAGCATCGCGATAATCGCGTTGCCGCTGCGTGAATTCAGGGTCGCCAAATGTGTCTGTCCACCCCAGGTAATCCCAGTATGTCACCCCGTAAGAGAGGACCAGAGCGTCGGTATTTTCCGATAATTTTGTTACAAAGCGATTTGCAGGCGGGCAGGATGAACAGCCTTGCGAGGTGAATAATTCCACCACATGCGTGGGTTTGGCTGCGATATCAGAGGCGAAAACCGCGCCAGAAAAAGACGAAAACGCGAGAACCGCGACGGGAAGTATTAGATATTTCATACCGCCGCTTACCGCGCAGAAGATGAACACGCACCCAACATCTTCATCACAGCTTGGTGAGCCGTATTACATAGATGCAATAGTGTCTGAATCAGGGTTCCCGTCCCCGTCCATATCCGGATTTCCATCCGCAGAGAGCAAAACGGCAATCCAATGGGTGGTTGGAAATTGGGCGAGCACAATCATAATAATCACCGTCAACGGCGCGGATAAAAATGCCCCTACCCCGCCCCAGAGCGCCCCCCAAACCGAAAGCGCGAGAATCACGACCAAAGCCGAGAGGTTCATACTGTCGCCCATCATCTTGGGCTGGATCGTATTCCCAATCACAAATTGTGCCCCGAAAAGAACGGCGGCGAGAGTCGCAACACGTCCCGCACTGTCAAATTGGACCATGGCAAAAAGAACGGGCAAGGCCACCGCTGCGAGTCCGCCGACAATCGGAATGTAGTTGAGGACAAAGATAACAAGCGCCCAAAACAGCGCATTATCCAAGCCCAACGCCGTCATTCCGATATAGGACACAATGGTTTGCATGAGGGAGATAATCGTCTGTACCGAAAGATATTTCTCAATGGAAAGACGAATACGCGTACCGACCTTTGACGCTTGAGACCGCCGCTTTAGGTCCGGAAACAAATGGTCCATTTTCTTCGGAAAACTGGATTGAGCGGCAAAGAGGAAAACAACATAGAGCGCGATGAGAAAAAATTCTGATAAGACACCCTGAACGGTCGCGGCAAATGTTCCCAAACCCCCGCGGATTTTCTCGGTAATCTTAAAATTCTCGTTTAGTGTCGCGAACGACATGTTCTGTTGACCCGTTTTATCGGCCACCCATGAGAAAATTTCTGTCAGGCGCGTTTCATATTTATCAGATTCTTTGACGACATCGCCAACTGTATCGACGATTACAAAAATAAAGCCCACCATAAGGCCCACGACAGTTAACACCGCGATGGTCAGCGCCAGCCAATAGGGGAATTTCGGCGAAAGGTTATCCATCCACCGCGCGAAGGCATCAATGATGAGCCAGACAAAGATAGCCAAAGCAAAAGGCGCCAATAGGTCTCGCGTCAAATAGAGCAGCGCAATCAGCGCCATCCCGGCCAAAAACAATAAGGTTGCCCGTATTGTCGTATCATTTGTCGTAATCATCATCTCTGCCTTATGCCATGTCACAACACTCATATTGCATTCAAGCGTTCGACCCCATAACAAAATCACAAAATTTAGAGGACCCCTCACGATGAAAAATGGCATATTTCTCGGCAGAGATAGCGACGACAAAAAACAACATCTCCTGCTGCCGCTCGCCAACCGTCATGGCCTCATCGCGGGGGCCACAGGCACGGGTAAAACCGTCACGCTGCAAATACTCTGCGAGGGGTTTTCCAAGGCGGGCGTGCCCGTCTTTGCCGCCGATGTGAAAGGCGATCTTTCCGGCGTGAGCCAGGCCGGGTCAGTTGATCACAAGCTCCACGATAAATTGCTCCAACGCGCCATGCAAATTGGGTTGGGCGAATATGATTATGACGCCATGCCCACGGTGTTTTGGGATTTATATGGCAAGAAAGGACATCCTGTTCGCACCACAATTTCGGAAATGGGGCCAACCCTTCTCGCGCGGTTGATGGGCCTGAATGAGACACAAGAAGGCATTCTGACGATTGCATTCGAACTCTCCGATGACAAAGACATGCTGCTGCTGGACATGAAGGATCTGCGCGCTTTGTTGAATTTTATCAGCGATAATAAACAAGAGATTTCCCGCGAATATGGCAATGTCACCAGCCAATCCGTCGCGGCCATACAGCGCCAGCTTCTAAAGTTAGAGCGCGCCGGCGCGGATGAGTTTTTCGCCGAACCCGCGTTGGAACTCGCAGATCTGATGACAACAGATGCGCGCGGCCACGGCATGGTCAATATTTTGGCTGCCGATGAGCTGATTAACTCGCCTGACCTATATTCGACGTTCTTGCTGTGGCTCTTATCCGAATTATTTGAAGAGCTGCCGGAAGTTGGCAATCCGGACAAACCGAAAATTGTGTTCTTTTTTGACGAAGCGCATTTGCTCTTTGACGGAGCGCCCAAAGCGCTTGTCGAGAAAATCGAACAGGTTGCGCGCCTTATCCGCTCCAAAGGCGTTGGCATTTATTTCGTGACGCAAAATCCGGCGGATATCCCGGACAGTGTTCTGGGCCAGCTCGGCAATCGCATCCAACATGCCTTGCGCGCCTACACACCCAAGGAACAAAAATCGATACGCGCCGCCGCCAGTTCGTTCCGGGAAAACCCGGGGTTTGATACGGAAGAGGTTATTACGGATTTAAGTGTGGGCGAAGCGCTCGTCTCTGTCTTGGACCAGAAAGGCGTCCCCGGCATTGTTGGCCGCACGATGATCCGTCCCCCCGCCTCTCGCCTGGGTCCGGCAAAACCGGCAGAGCGCCAAGCGATTATCGCGGCCTCCACCTTCAAAGATAAATATGACGAGACCATTGACCGCGAAAGCGCATATGAGAAGCTGGAAGCCAAGGCACTCGCCCATGAAGCCGCCGCGGAAAAAGCCGCCGAGAAAGCTGAAGTTGATGCCAAAAAAGCCAGAGCGGACGCGGCAAAAAAAAAGAAAACGCCCACGAAACGCCGCTCCACTCGCCGCAAAAAATCGGTCGGACAAACACTTAGCTATGAAGCGAAGCTCGTCGCGCGGCAGATTGTCCGCACCCAAGGCCGCAGAATTTTACGCGGCCTGCTGGGCGGATTGATGCGGCGATAATCAACATATGACCAAGGTCACACGCTTCGCCCCGTCTCCGACGGGACGATTGCATCTGGGGCACGCATTGGCCGCTTCGACCGTCTTTGATTTCGCCCATCAAGCACAAGGCCAAGCCCTCCTCCGCATCGAAGATATTGATCATACCCGCTGCCGACCTGACTATACGGCCGCAATATATGAAGATTTGAGATGGCTGGGTTACAGTTGGCCCATGCCCGTGCGGGTTCAAAGCGCGCATTATGCGGCATATGCGAAGGTCGGCATTGATTTGGTCCAGCGCGGTCTGGCCTATTCCTGCGCGCTCTCGCGCAGTGATTTGAAAGCCGGAAAGCGCACCCGTCGTCCCGACAGTCCGTCCCACGCCGAGGCCGGACGCGTTTGTGAAAGGCTGCGTCAGTCCGTACAGCTGAAGACGCCGTCCCTGCCCTTTTCTGTGCGATTGGATTTGAAAGCGGCCCTGCGCCGAGCTTCCGCCGATTTACCCTATCAAGATGGAGGTACCCAAGCCTACGCTTTGCCGAGCCTGCATGACTGGGCAAGTTCTGACCGTCCTGACCCCATCATTGCGCGGCGGGATATTGGCACAAGCTACCACATCGCCGTCACCCATGATGATCAATTGCAAAACATAACCGATGTCGTCAGGGGGGAGGATTTTGTCAATCAAACCCCGCTCCATGTGCTCCTCCAAAGGCTCATGGGGTGGCGCACGCCGCGCTATCATCACCATGCGCTGGTCACGGATGCGGCAGGGCGGAAGCTCTCAAAATCAGACAAAGATATCACCCTCCAAAGCCTGCGCGAGCGCGGGTTTAACCCCGCCGATGTCTTGTCCCATTCCTTGTTAAAAACGCGCGGCGCGCTATAGCGAGACCATGACCGCTTTCTCCTTGGATAATTTCGTAAAGGACATCTGGTATTTCGCCGGACTGCTGAGCGACATACGCGATGGCGGAACGAAAGCGCTCTCCCTGGCGGGGGAGCCCATTGTCCTCGCTCGGGACGGCAACCGAATATTTGCCCTGCGGGATATTTGCCCTCACCGCGCTGTGCCGCTCTCTGCGGGCTGCGTGAAATCCGGCACGATTGAATGTCCCTATCACGGGTGGCGATTCGGGCTGGAAGATGGCCAATGTAAAGAAATCCCCGCCTTGCCCGCTGACTCCAATATGAAAGTTAGCCGCATTGGCGTGCGCAATTACCCCATCCGGCAGACGGGACCGCTGGTCTGGATTTACCTGCGGTCGGATCCAAAGGACACGTCCGCGCCCAGCATTGACCCCCCGGCAATTCAGTTACCGCGCGACAGAGCCACCTTAGACGACGGGGTGGAGTTGGCTTGCCACATCGACCACGCGGTCATTGGGCTGATGGACCCGGCGCATGGTCCCTATGTCCACCGACAATGGTGGTGGCGGTCAGAAACCTCCATCCATGAAAAAGCCAAAGCATTTGAGCCGCGAACGCGCGGCTTTGCTATGGCGGCCCATACGCCCTCTTCTAATTCTTTCGCCTATAAATTACTGGGCGGGAAACCCGTGACGGAAATTACCTTTCGCCTGCCATCTGTTCGGACCGAGGAAATCACAATCGGCAAACGCAAGGTCTTATCTTTTACCGCGCTTACCCCGCTCGATGAAAACCGCACGGCCATTCGGCAGCTTTTCTTCACGGACCATTCGACATTCCGCATCCTTTCGCCGCTCTTGGGACACTTTGCACGCATCTTCCTGCGACAGGATTCCGACATGGTCGATTTGCAGCAACAAGGCCTAAAACATGATCCGCGCCTGATGCTGGTGGAGGATGCCGACACCCAAGCCAAATGGTATTACGCGCTGAAAAAAGCGTGGGCCAAATCCAACGCCAGCGACGAAGCATTCGTCAATCCCGTGAAAGCCCGTATTTTGCGCTGGCGCAGTTAATGACCCCGGACCTTATCCTCGCTCTCTTTGATGGACTGGGCATTTTCGTCTTTGGTCTGTCCGGCGGATTAATGGCCGTGCGGCAGAAATTTGACGTGCTGGGCGTGATTGCAATTGCGTTCCTTCCCGCCATTGGCGGCGGGACGTTACGCGATCTTTTGCTGGATCAGCCTGTGTTTTGGCTGACCGAAACTTACATCCTTTGGCTGCCAACCCTCGCAGGGATTTTGGCCTTTATCTCCCCCGACCGCCTGTCCCGTATTCGCAGCTTGAAATGGATAGATGCGGGGGGCCTCGCACTTTTCGCGGTGGTCGGCGCCTCCAAAGCGATGGAGCTCGGCTATGACTTCGGCATTTGTGTGCTCATGGGCACGATGACGGCCACAGCGGGCGGGGTTATTCGGGACGTCGTGTGTAATGAAACGCCGCTTTTATTGCGGCAGGATATTTATGCCACAGCAGCGATATTGGGCGCGAGCACTTTTTTTGCTGCGCGGGCGTTTGGCTTGGGCGAGTTGGCCGCCCTGTCCATTGGTGCAGGGCTTTGCTTTATTGTCCGCGCGCTCTCCATTCGTTTCGAATGGAACATGCCAAGATCAAATTGGGAGAAGCCATCATGAAGTCTTTGCTAAAATGGGTCGGAATACCGCTCGTCGTGCTCCTCATCATCGGACTGATTGTCTTGTCAAAAGTCGTCTGGCCAAGAGTTGATTCAAATATGAACCCTGTCCTGCCGCATGCTCCTTATTCGGTATCAGACGCGGCGAAAGCGCTCCATGATGAGCTTTGGATTGCGGATCTCCATGCAGACAACCTGCTGTGGCGGCGCAACCCGCGCAAACGCAACGCACATGGCCATGTCGACCTGCCCCGACTGCGTGAGGGCGGTGTTGAATTTCAAATTTTTTCTACGGTAACCAAATCCCCAAAAGGTTTGAATTTTGATGGCAATGACGCTGATGCGCCCGACGACATAACCCGACTTGCGCAAGCACAGCTTTGGCCATTACGCACCTGGGACTCCATTTACGAACGCGCGGCCTATCAAGCCCAGCGCCTGCAAAAATTAGAGAAAAAAGGCGAGGTCCACATCGTGCGGACCCGGGCCGATATGGAAAAAACAGATCGTCTCTTGGGTCTTTTGCTGACGGAAGGGTCCCACCCGTTGCAAGGGGATTTGGAAAAAATTCATCGCCTGTATAACGAAGGCTACCGCGCGATGGGCCTGCAACATTTCTTTGACAATGAATTGGGCGGGTCTCTGCATGGGCGTAGCCAAGCAGGCCTCACAGGATTTGGCCGGGCCGCCGTCAAAGAAATGCGCGAAAAAGGCATCATCATTGATGTTGCGCATAGTTCTGCACAAGTCGTGCGCGACGTACTTGCCCTTACGCCGGACCCAATCTTCATCTCTCACGGCGGAACCATCGCCCATTGCCCGAGAACGAAAAACAGAAATCTGCCGGATGATATTTTGAAACAAATCGCGGCCCGCAAAGGCATCATCGGTATCGGATATTTCAGCGGCGTCATTTGCGATATATCGCCGGACGGAATTGCCGCAGCCATCGTCGACGCGGTGAAGCTGCTCGGCCCGGATGCCGTCGCGCTCGGCTCTGATTATGACGGCACAGTCACCGTCTCGCTCGACACATCAGAACTCGCAGCCATAACGGATGCCCTGCTGCGCAAGGGCATGAACGAGGCCACAATTCGTAAAGTCATGGGCGAAAATGCGCGGCGATTCTTTAAAGAGAATTTACCGGAAGAATAAGCCTATGAAGCTGTCTCCATTGCTTAAATATGGACTTATTTTTTCGTTATTCCGATTATTTCAACCTATTTCATTGGGCATTGATTGAAAGCTCTGTTCCTTCCCGCCATAGATGGCATGACAGATATAAATGATCCGGACAGAATTAGCGTCCCCATCATCGAACTCGTGTTTCCGTTCGCGCTTTGATCAATATGACGTTTTCACATAAGTCCGCCGGCCACCTTTGACGATGAACGCGACAGCTTTATTGTCTACGCGTCTCATATGACAGCCATACCCTAAAAAGGACAACTCAAATCGCGGGCCTGTCCGTCCCTATTTTGCGAAAGCGAATGGAGAGACAATGTCTTGTATTTTCAATCGCTTATAAAAACTCTGAAAAAATGCATCCGCACTTTGGGTTTTGTCCTGCATATTTACGCTTGTCTTCTTCCACAGGGCGGTCAGGTGCACATTGACTAGGTGCAATTCTGTTTGATGAGGTATCGAAAATTTGGTGAAGCTTACCCATTTTTCGATGCTTTGTTTTAAAAGAAACAGAGATGCACGACCGGGGGGAAGCGGCGCTTGTCATTGGAGTGTCGGGGGTAATGTCCCGAAGACTTGGGTGGCCTATCGCGAGCTTATTAGGTCTCGACTACCTAGTCAGTTGATTTCTGCTTAACAGAAATAAACGAACCGGTAGCGCAAAAAGGCGTCGTCGTGTGGGGCTTCTTGGCACTTCGTGCATTTCCTGATTAACAGGAAGTGTACGAGCTGGGAGGGCTCAAATTATTCGCATATCGCATTCGCATTCGCAGAGCCTAACCACCCACACGAACATCCCTTTTAGTTTTAGATAGAGAGCAAACGAAACGACAGAGACATACGAACTAATCAATTAAGTCACACCGACACGAGCACAGCGCGTCCGATGCCTATTCCGTGAACGTTGCGCCTAAACGCTGGCATCGCTTTGCTGTGCCACCTGCAGCACGGCATAGGCACCGGGTATTACGTCGGCGATTCAAATCCCAGCCACGGTCTCTTTCACCAAATCATCGACCACGGCATTAAACGCGTCGCGTTTTCGCAGGCCGGCTGTTCGCGCTTGTTCGTAAATCTCATTTTGACGGCAGGCGGAGCTACCGCGTTTGACGATGGTGCGCGCGTGTTCGACCTCTTTGAGACACCCCAGCGCATCAGCGTCCTCCGCTATC
>CALFWV010000190.1 GCA_937927825.1 uncultured Caulobacterales bacterium
TTGATCCAAATTACATCGCTATTGGCGGAGACAGCGCAGGAGGGAATATGGCAGCCTATCTGGCGCAAAAATATCGCAAGCAAATTAAAAGCCAAATTCTGCTGTATCCGCTCATGCAGTTGATAGAGTTTAAGCCGCCAAAGCCAGGGCCGCAGGATTGGTTGCAGCTCGGCTTTATGGCGTTGAAATTTATTGACGATCATTATGTGGCCGGGGCGGACGCATCCGATACGCGCCTCTCGCCGCTTTTGGAAAACGACCTGAAGGGCATGCCGCCCGCCTATGTTCTTACGGCTGGCCTTGACCCGCTGCGTGACGAGGGCAAGCTTTATGCCGATAAATTGGCGCGCCATGGGGCCGAGGTGACATATCACCACGAAAAATCCATGCCGCATGGCTTCCTAAATTTCGCGCGCGCTTTCCCGAAAGCGAAGTCGCTGCCGCTCGACGCGGCGGATGTTTTGCGGCGGCATTTCCCAAGGGCGCAACAGCTCCGTGAATAAGTTCAAAGGCGCCTCGGCAATAGAAGAGCTGGGCGACGGGTTTTTTGATGCCGTGAAACCGGCGGATTTCAATTTGGTTGGCGTGCGTTATTTTGACGAGGCGTTGGCCGGCTCCATAGGGCTGACGCTCTCGGACCAACAAATTGTCGACCATTTCCTCCGCTTTGATCCGTTGCCGGAAAGTTTGGCAGAGCCCCTGGCGTTACGGTATCACGGGCATCAGTTCCGGCATTATAATCCCGATATTGGCGACGGGCGCGGATTCTTATTCGCGCAATGCCGGGCCGATGGTAAATTGCTGGACTTCGGCACGAAAGGTTCGGGTACGACGCCGTTTTCGCGCAGCGGCGACGGCCGCTTAACGCTGCTGGGCGGGGTGAGGGAGGTTTTGGCGGCGAATTACCTGCACAGTTTAGGCGTGAACACGAGCCGGGCTTTTGCGCTGATTGAAACCGATGAAGCTTTGCAGCGCCATGACGAGCCGTCGCCGACCCGGGCCGCCGTTCTGACGCGGCTTTCGCACAGCCATATTCGATTTGGGACCTTTCAACGCCACGCTTTTTTTCAGGACCATGACGCGCTGGAGAGGCTCAGCGCCTATTGCATCCGGCATTTTTATTCGGATGCGACGACACCTGCCGAGCTGTTTGATCAAGTCGTCACGGCCAGCGCTGATACGGTGGCGAGTTGGATGGCGGCGGGCTTTGTCCACGGGGTTATGAATACAGATAATATGAACATCACGGGCGAGAGTTTCGATTACGGGCCTTACCGTTTTCTGCCGACGCTCGACCCCGGATTTACGGCGGCCTATTTCGACCATAACGGGCTCTACGCCTTTGGCCGACAGCCCGAAGCCATGGCTTGGAACTTGGCGCAATTGGCGCAAGCCTTATCTTTAATCTGCGAGGATGCGGATTTGATCAAGTCGTTGAATGATTTTGCGCCGCGTTATCAATCCGCGCTGAATACGCATGTCTTCAGGCGTTTGGGGCTCGCCCCGAAAGACCCCGAAACAGATACCGTATTTGTCCGGGAGATGTTCACCTACCTGCAAGAGAGTCAATCGCCTTGGCCGGAGTTCTGGCATGATTGGCAAGGCGGGGGCGAGAGAGATGCCGGCCCTCAAATTGGCGCCTATGATCCGTCATGGGTCAAGAAAATTCAGCGCTTTGACGCCGTGTCAGAGCGTCCAAAGACCGATCTTCCGGAGTCGTTGCTCTACGCTGAAATTGGCGAGATTTGGCAGCCCATCGCGGAAAATGACGACTGGACCGCCTTTGAACAAAAGAGCGTGAGATTAAAACTGGAGGCTTGAATGAACGCGCTCCCTCGGCCATCCGTAGATAGAGCACATCGCGTGAAGACATTTTGAGGAGTTCCCAATGACCATACGACATATTGCCCTGATTTCCACGGCGGCCCTGCTGGCGGCCTGTTCTGCGGCCACAGAGACCGCACAGACAGCCGGTGAGACAGCCTCCAAGACGGTGGAACGCACTGTTGCGGATGTGAAAACAGCTGTCGCCGGAGACGTCGAAATGCGCGGCGCAGATTTATCAGAGCTTCCGGCGGGGACCTATAAATCCGAGCAAGGCCACGCCTATGTGGCGTTTCAATATTCGCACCAAGGCTTCTCTCGACCCATTATCCGTTGGGGCACGACAGATGCGACGATTATTTTTGACGCAGATAACCCCGAAAATTCCAAACTCACCGTGACGCTGCCTGTCAAAGATATCGATACAGGCGTCCCGGCATGGGATGACCATATTAAGGGCGAAGGCTTTTTCGATCTCGCCAACCATCCGGAAATCACATTCGTCTCTACAGATATAGAGCAAATCAGAGATGGCTATGGCACATTGACGGGCAACCTCACGATTAAGGGCGTGACAAAGCCATTCACCTTGACCGGAACTGTGAATAAAGTTGGCAAACATTTCCGTTCCGGCGTGGATATGTTCGGTGTGTCTGCGACGGGCCAATTAAAGCGGTCAGATTTCGGCGTCGATAAATATGCGCCTATGGCGGATGATATTGACATTATGGTTGAAGTCGAATTCCAAAAGGCTGAATAATTGGCGCAGGCCCCGACAGACCGCTATTCAAAGATTGCAATCGCCCTGCATTGGACGATTGCGCTCTTGATTCTCAGCTTGGTGGTCTTTGGGTTTTTAATGACGCAGGACTGGATGCCCCAGCGTTTTAAAATTTACCAATGGCATAAAAGCTTTGGTATCGTGGTCTTGCTCCTCTCGGGGTTTCGTCTGGTTTGGCGATTAACGCATAAGCCACCGCCCCTGCCGGGTGATATGAAAGGCTGGGAAGTCTGGGCCGCGAAGGTCACCCATATTGGGTTTTACGCGCTGATGATTGGTGTGCCGCTTTTGGGATGGGCGATGGTCTCGGCCTCGACATTACCGATTGAGAATAAATTATTTTACCTCATTCCGCTGCCCGACTTGCCCGGGATTAGCGCGTCAGAGGCCGCCGAAGACCGCCTGAAAGGCTTGCACGAAATCGGCGCAAAACTGATTTTGCTCCTCTTCGTCCTCCATGTGGGCGGCGCGCTCAAACATCATTTCGTCGCAAAAGACGGAACCCTCGGGCGAATGATTCCGAGGCTACGGCCGAAAGAAAGACAGTAAATCTACCCCAGGCCGGGCTGATTCGACGTCCGGCGAAATTTGTGGAACAATCAATCTGTGTTCACCTCATCTGACAATGTAATTGGCTTGACCCGCCGGACGGCTTTGGTCTCGGGCGCAGCGTCCTTGATAGTGATGGGAAACAGTAAGGCTCCGTCCATCGCCGCGCCGAAAGCGGGAGAGACAGGCCGCGTTGTGCGCATCATTGATGGGGATAGTTTTGTTTTGGCGCGTGATACGGGCGAGGACCTCTCCGTCCGTCTCTCTGCCATACAGGCTCCCCGCACGGCCCAACGCGCCGCCCGCGCTTGGCCCTATGCGCCGGAAGCCAGAGCGGGATTATCGGCCCTGACAGAAGGCCGCAGCGTGCAGCTCTATTATGGCGGAGAAACGCGGGACCGTTTTGGGCGGGCCGTCGCGCAGGTTTATACGTTGGATAGCTTCGGACAGCGGGACCTGTGGGTTCAGGGCGAACTGGTGCGGCTGGGCCTCGCGCGCGTCTACAGCTGGAAGGGCGAGATGGCAGATATGGACGCACTTTACGCGCTGGAAACGCAGGCGCGGGACCGCGGGCGGGGATTGTGGACGCATAGTTTTTATGCGGTGCGTAAACCTGACCCGGATCCCTTGGCGCAATATGTCGATAGTTTGCAAATCATAGAGGGTGTGGTCACGTCAACCGCCGATGTACGCGGCCGGATTTATTTGAATTTCGGCGCTGATTACAGAACGGATTTCACGATTGCGATTGCAAAAAAGAATGTGAAACGCTTTGCCTCTGTCGATCCGTTGAGCCTGACGGGAGCGCGGGTGCGCGTGCGGGGCTGGGTCGAACTGATAAACGGCCCCATGATCTGGTTAGATCACCCGGGCCGTTTGGAAGTGTTAAGTTAGGGGCTTTTACGCTGGAAAAGCCCGCGGTGTCCGCGCGATTATGCGCAGCTCATATTTGGCAATTCGATACGCATGTCGCCGCCCGCTTCCAAAAGATAGCATGACGTCCCCGTGCTCATCAGCGTGAACCGTGTCGGTGTGCCGGGTACGCGATCGGCTAAACCGGGAACCGCCACGGGCCGCACAATCAGAATAGAATTTTCTGATAAGCGGCCCGGATCCATATCCAAATCGGACCGTCCCATTGCCGTCGTCACCGCCGTCTTAATCGCCTGAGACTGAGAGGCGTCCGGCTCGAAGGCCAATTTGGCCGCCTTGGCTTTGGGCGCGGTTTGACACGCCGCCATTGCCAAGGCTGTCACGACCGGAACGACGCGGGAAAAAATCACTTCAGGTCCTCAATCGGGCCATCTGTAACGCCAAGGATTCGGCTCGTCCGCATGAAGGTATCCATTTTAACGCGGGGGTCATTCAGGATATCAGCTTCCGGAAAGATTGCTGCTTGGGTCTTGAACTGGGCAGGCTTCGCAACTGCCGTTGTCGGGCATGTACCGTCTTCTGCGAATTGCAGAGCGGCTGCGAGCAAGGGCTCGTTCTCATCGCCGAGTACGCCTTCAAATTCGTCAGATAGCGTACATCCCGGAACCTCGACGCCAAAGCCGCTTGCCGCGTCATTCGGAAGGAAACCATCCGCATAATCGCCAAAACCTTTGTCATTCGCGCCGCGGAATTGAACGGTGAAATATGTCTCGCCGCAATTATCCGTTGGATAGAAACCATAAGGCTTACCGCAGGTTTGGCTTCCGATCAGAATGACTTCGACGTCAATCCCGCGCAGGCCGTTGATGACGGCTTCCGATGCCGAACATGTTCCGTCCGTTGAGAGGATAAAGATACGCTCAAGTCCTAGCTCGGGAAGGGCAACGCCTTCGTCCACTGTGAAGCCAACACCCGTCGAAATAAACGGCGTCGGTGCCAAAGTCCGGCCTGTGACTGGATTTGTATTTGGGTTTTTATCATTGAAGGTCAGGCGATCAAACGTCCTGCCATCTGTCGCATCGTCGCCCGCGACCATAAATCCAACTTGCGCGGCGACCGCCAGCAAACCGCCGCCATTATAGCGCAAGTCCAGCACAAGGTCGTCAACTCCTGCGTCTTCCATTTCCGTCATCGCATCGACGATAGCTTTTTCGGAACTAAAGGGGGAGAATGTCGTGAAGTGAATGTAACCAACTTTTGTATCTTCATCGACGTCAATAACGGATGTCGCTGTGACAGGTTGTTCAACAACGTCAGCGGAGGTTATTGTGATGTCGCGCTCTTCTCCATCCACGCCAAGAACGGTAAAGTCATGTGCTTCGCCAGCTGTGGCCGGGAACAGGCCTGCGAGCAGGATGTCGAGGTCAGCTTGCGTTCTAGCACCGTCAACGGCGTCAATTCCGTCAACCACAAGGATTTTGTCACCGCGCCTAAATCCGTCGGCCTCTGCAGCGGGGCTACCGGGCTGTGTAAAGGCAATTCGAATGTCCCGTCCGGGAGGGGATCCCTGCAACACGCGCAGGTTTGCGCCGTAACCGGAGCTCGCTTCGCCGGATTGCCGCGCCTGATACTCAGCCGTGTCCTGAGAAAAATGGAATTGGTCGACAAGCGCGCCAGACGCGGTTCGTCTATCAGTTCTCAGTACATCGAAATAATCGACACGGTCGGCAATGGAGTTTGGATCTGTATCCGGAACTTCATCATACCAAAGATAGGTTTCATCCGTCCAAGAGCGGAGCCAGAATTTCTCGATAAGGGTGGAGCCCGCGCGATCCGCTTCCCCCGCCCGCGGATTTTCGCATTGGTCCTTAAAAGAAGAGGCTGCTTCGAATGTTCCCTGCGTGTATGTCGGGGCAGAACTCACCGGCGGTGTTGGCGGTGTAACTGTCGTAGGCGTCGAACTGGATGAGCCCCCGCCGCCGCCACAAGCTGCAAGAAGAGCGCAGCTTGTCGCCGTCGCCAGAAGTGATTTCACAGATTTTGTCATAGCCTCACCTTATCTAAACGCACCCAAACCTAACATGAACGATGGTCATGGGGGCGCGGAAGGTCAAGTTGTTGACCGGTAAAGAATGCAGTTCAGGGCCCAAATTTGACGGGAAAGACCCTCAAACAGGCAGGAAAAGCGGCTTTACGCCGCAGCTTCACCGTCTTTATCTTCACCCTCGGAATTAGCTGCAGCGTCTTTAGCTGCCTTAGCCGCTTGGCGCGTTCGGGCCTTTGCCAGAGTGTCCAGCACATCTTCTAAGGCCGCATCCCGCGACTCTTTTCGAATCGCTGCGACTTCGCGCACCATGCGGTCAATGGCGCGTTCATAAAGTTGACGCTCCGAATAAGATTGCTCGGGCTGCGCATCTGTACGGTGAAGGTCGCGCACGACTTCGGACACCAAAATCAGATCGCCGGAGTTGATTTTCGCTTCATATTCCTGAGCGCGTCGGGACCACATTGTCCGTTTAATGCGGGCGCGGCCTTTGAGCGTCGTGAAAGCATCTTTCAGGGTCAGCTCTCCCGACAGGGCACGCATGCCTGACGTCGCGGCCTTTGCGGTCGGGACGCGCAATGTCATCTTATCTTGCTCGAAATGAACGGTATAAACTTCTATGTCGAAGCCTGCGATGACTTCTTGGTCGATAGATGTGACAATGCCGACGCCATGCGCCGGATAAACAATATGCTGATTAGCCTTAAACAGGCGCTTATTCGACTTTTTCTTCGCAGCAGGTTTCTTGGCAGCCATGATGTATCCCTTAATCTCTCAAATCAAAAGCGCGGCAGCTCATTAAAAGCTCTCCGCGCTTGG
>CALFWV010000191.1 GCA_937927825.1 uncultured Caulobacterales bacterium
CTTCTTATGAATCTGGTGACGGGACGGCATGGCGGCATTGAAGACATCCATGGCGACAGGCACGAGCGCAGGATGGGCAACCCAGGTGCCGTCATGGCCCAGCCGCGCTTCACGCAGCTTATCCTGACGTACTTTTTCAAAAGCGGCATCATTTGCGGCTTCGTCATTTTTAACAGGAATCTGCGCGGCCATCCCGCCCATCGCATGGGCCCGGCGGCGGTGACAAACCTGCACGAGGCGTTCCGCATACGCGGACAGAAATCCGCGGTCCATCCCAACCTGAGCCCGTTCCGGCAGCAGATATTCCGGATGCGCCCGCAGCGTTTTGATGTAACTGAAAATATAATCCCAACGTCCACAGTTCAGGCCTGTGATATGATTTTTCAGCACGTAGAGAATCTCTTCCATTTGGAAGGCCGCCGGCAAAGTCTCTATCAAGACGGTCGATTTGATGGTTCCGTTTGGTATGTCGAGAACGGCTTGTGCGTAATTAAACACATCATTCCAGAGACGGGCCTCGCGGTAATTTTCAATCTTCGGCAGGTAAAAGAACGGACCTTTTCCGCTCTCTGCCAAGGCTTTCCCGTTGTGGAAAATATGCAGGCCAAAATCGCAAAGGCTGGCGCTCATTGGGTCGCCGTCGACTGTAATATGGCGTTCTTCTAAATGCCAACCACGCGGTCGCACCAACATCGTCGCAATCTCATCATTGAGCGTATAGCTCTTTTTCTCGGTCTTGAGAGAGAGCGTATCACGCGCGAAGTCATGCATATTCTGCTGACCTGACATCATATTATCAAAGGTCGGCGAGGACGCGTCTTCGAAATCCGCCATGAACATTTTCGCGCCGGAGTTCAGCGCGTTGATCATCATTTTGCGGTCAACGGGTCCGGTGATTTCCACGCGGCGGTCCGACAAAGCGTCCGGGCAAGGCGCGACTTCCCAGTTGGAGTTCCGCACATGCGCCGTTTCAACGGGTTGCACAGGAAGCTCGCCATCATCGAAGCGGGCTTGTTGAAGCTCGCGGTCGGACAACAAAATTTTGCGCTGCGGGCCAAAACGCCGCTCAAGGTCTGCAAGGAACAAAAGCGCATCCGGCGTGAGCACGTCAGAATAGTTCCCCGCATTCGGGTGAGAGACCTTTGCGAGGACTCTGTGGCGAGGGATACTTGTTTCAGGCGGCGTGTGTACAGTCATGGGAATGATCCTTTCGCCGCTCTCATGACGGCTGACTCGCCCCGCTGTCCAGCCAAACCCGCCGTGTTGAGGGTCAGTGAGTAAAGTCAAAAATTGACTCGCTTTCACTTTTGTAAATTGTGTAAAGATAGGGCATGTCAGACAAGTTACTTATTGGCCCGAAACTGCGTCGCTTCCGAAATTCGCTCGGCGTCACACAAGCCCGAATGGCGGAAGACCTGGGCATCAGCGCCTCCTACCTCAACCTGATTGAGCGCAATCAACGCGCCATGAGCGCGAAAGTCTTGCTCAGGATGGCAAGTGTCTATGACTTTGATATCAGCGAATTTGCCGATGCGGGTGATGCCCAACTTGTCGCCAGTACATATGAGGCCCTACGCGCGGAACGTTTCACTGACATGCCGGTGTCCAAGAACGAAGTCGAAGATGTTGTCGGTATCAGTCCCAACATAGCGAGAGCCTTTCAAAGCCTGTTAAAAACCACGTCCGATGCCCCTTCCTCAGTCGAAGGGCTAACCATTCGCCCTATCGATACAGTTCGGGATTTTATCCAATCCAACGTAAATTTCTTCCCGGAGATTGATGCAGCCGCGACAGATTTATCCGAAGAGTTAGGACTTAGCCGCACCCAACCCCGGACCGCTTTGACGGAAAGGTTAAAAGCCAAACATGATATTGCCGTTCGAATTGTTCCGACGGATATTATGCCGAATATGTTGCGCTGGTTTGACCGCCATAATCAACGGATTAACCTGTCGGAACTTTTGAGCCAGAGCGGGCGACGCTTTCAACTCGCCTTTCAAATTGGTCTGTTGGAGCATCGCGAGCTGATTGATACCCATCTGGACCGCGCCAAGATTCACGACCGCGAAGCGCGCGGACTGGCCCGCACCTCTCTCGCCAATTATTTCGCCGCCGCCTTCCTAATGCCCTATGCGCGGTTTTTGCGCGAGGCGGAAAAAACACGCTATGATGTGGAACTACTCGCGCATAGGTTCGGGACAAGTTTTGAGCAAACGGCGCACCGCCTGACAACGCTAAATAACCCAAATGCGCGGGGCATTCCGTTCTTTTTCTTGCGCATTGATATTGCCGGAAATGTATCAAAGCGGTTCTCGGCGGGGAAATTTGCCTTTGCCAATCAAGGCGGCGCCTGTCCCATCTGGAACATTCATGAAACCTTTTCAGACCCGGGGCGCCTGCACACACAGATGGTACAACTGCCCGACAAGGCGACCTATTTTTCCATCGCTAAAGCGGTCCGCCGGGCCGGAAATTATCACGGCGCACATGCACAACGTCTGGCCATCGCGCTCGGCTGTGACATCGCTTACGCGCCGCGATTGTGCTATGCACGAGAGTTTAATTTGGACGATCCCCAACCCACTCCAATCGGTATTAATTGCTATCTCTGCGAACGGCAGCACTGTCGGCAACGCGCGCATCCCCCTCTTTCGCGCTCGCTTATGTTTGATGAACGCGCACGCGGCATGAGCCTTTATAGATGGGTGCCGGATTAAATTGAATTCTTAGTTGAAACAAAGTCGGCAACGCGGGACAGTGCGCCAAAACAAGGAAAAGGGAAACTCATGACCATCAAAGCATTCGGCACGACCGCATCTGACGCCCCCCTCATTCCAATGGATATTGAACGCCGCGATACGCGCGAAAATGATGTGAAAATCAACATTACGTTCTGCGGCGTCTGTCACAGCGACATTCACACGGCCCATAATGATTGGAAGAATGCGCGTTACCCCGTCATTCCCGGTCACGAGATTGTCGGGAAGGTTGTTGAAGTCGGGTCGACCGTTTCTAAATTCAAAGTCGGCGATGTCGTCGGGGTTGGCTGTATGGTCGACAGCTGCCTGACATGCGAAGCCTGCCTAGACGGCGATGAGCAACATTGCCACAAACGCGCCACCATGACCTATGGCAGCCCGGATAAAGTCTCCGGCGGTCATACCCATGGCGGCTACTCCCAATCCATCACTGTGCGCGAGGAATTTGTTCTGCATATCCCGGAAAATTTGGATGTGAAGGCAGTCCCGCCCCTCCTCTGTGCAGGTATCACGACCTATTCACCGCTCAAACATTTCAACATTGGCAAAGGCCATAAGGTCGGGGTCATCGGCTTAGGCGGTCTCGGGCATTTGGGCGTCAAATTCGCCAAAGCCCTGGGCGCCGACGTGACTGTTCTCAGCCGCTCACCCGGCAAAGAAGCTGATGCGCAAGAGCTCGGCGCAGATACGCTCATCACAACGGATAAAGACGCGTTCAAGGCCGGACGAGGCCGATTTGATTTTTTACTCAACACCGTACCTGTTCCCCATAATTTAGATATGTACCTCAGCCTGTTGGGACGAAACGGCACCATGGTTATCGTCGGCGCAATTGAGCCATTCCAAGGCCTGCATTCGGGGTCGCTGATTGGCGGGCGCAAACGTTTGGTCGGCTCGGCCATCGGCGGGATTGCAGAAACTCAAGAGATGCTGGAGTTCGCATCCAAACATGGCATCGTTTCTGACATCGAAATGATTGATATGGACGAAATTAACCACGCTTGGGAGCGGGTCATGGCGTCGGATGTCCGCTACCGCTTTGTCATTGATATGCAGAGCCTGAAAGACTGATTTTGGCGACGGCGAAGTTTCAACGAAAAGCCTATCCCGAGGCCAGCGACGTTAAGCGCAGTATTTTACGTCTCTATGATTTGGCGGATGTAGATTCGCAAATTAAAGCTCACCTCCCGCTGGATTCGGTAAAAACCGCCTTTGCCGATGAAAACGCCACCCTATTCGATCTGGTCGATTGCGTATTGCGAACCTATGCAAAACGGGACGCTTTGGGCGAACGCGCTTATGACGTTGTTTCAGATGGTGACGAAGCACGGCGGGATTATAAATCTGAATTTTCGGCTCTTACCTATAGCGATTTGCGGGCACGCGTCGAGAATATCGCAAAGGCTTGGCAGCATCACCCCCATCATAGGGTCGGTATCGACGAATTTATCTGTATGGTCGGATTTTCCGGCTGTGATTATGTCACCCTCGACCTCGCCTGTATCTATGGGCAGACAACGGGTGTGCCTTTACAGGCAGAATTAGGCGACGCCCATCTCGCGGATATTTTCGCAAATATAGACCCAACGGTTGTTGCAGTTTCCATCCGCGATTTGTCCACACTCATCCCGCTCATTATTTCAAATGGCAAAATTTCCAGCCTGATTGTGATGGATTACGACCGGGAGGTGACAGCCGAAAAATCTGCCTTCGATGAGTCGGTCGCCATTTTGAAACAGGCTGATAGCCCGACGAAGATTATCACGATAAATGACCTTATCGCTTATGGGGCAGAGTTTGATTTTAAACCGCTGCCGCCCAATCCCCGCGAGGCGGAGCGCCGTGTCTCAATTGTGCACTCCTCCGGCTCGACAGGTGTTCCGAAGGGGGCTGTCCTGCCCGAACGCGCCATTAAAATGATTTGGCGCGGGGGGCGCAGTCACGTGCCCGCAATCACGATTGCACTTGCTCCGTTCAACCATGTCATTGGGCGATCCTCCGTCATCAATACCCTAAGCCGAGGTGGCTTGGTCAATTTCACTTTAATGCCGGACATGTCGACGTTATTCGAAGATATCCGCCTGACACGTCCGACAAATATGGCGTTCTTCCCGCGTATTTTAGAATTGGTCTATCAACACTTCCAAAATGAAGTGACCCGCCGCCATCGGGCGTCAGATACCGATTTGGAAACGATTAAGGCCGAGGTAAAAGCGCAGATGGGTGCATATTTCCTCGGAGATAGATTGCTCTCGGGCGGCGTGGGCGGCGCGCCCGTTGCGCAGCCCGTTCTGGATTTCATGCGGGAGTGTTTTGATATGCTGCTGGTCAATATCTACGGCAGTACGGAATCGGGCTCCGGCAGTATCACGCGTGACGGCAAAATTTTAAGGCCACCCGTGACGGAATACCGTCTACGCGATGCACCTGAGCTTGGCTATTACACGACAGACAAGCCACATCCGCGTGGGGAACTTTGTTTCAAAAGCACAGGCACAATCACAGAATATTACAAGCAACCGGACGCGACCAAGGGCTTGTTTGATGCAGACGGCTTTCAATGTACGGGCGACATTGTGGAAGAGCTGGCTCCCGACCATGTTGTCGTCATCGATCGCCGCAAGGATGTCCTTAAACTCTCCCAAGGTGAGTTTGTTGCGGTTGGTCCATTAGGCACAGTGTTTGAGGGCGGAAGCACAATTTTAAAGCAAGTCTATCTTTACGGAAATTCCGTGCGGTCTTACCTTTTAGCCGTCATCGTACCGGATGAAAAAGCGCTGAAAACCCTCTTGGGTGACGCCCCGACGGAAGCGGATATTCGCGCTCTTATCCGGGACGAGCTGCGGGCCGTTGGATCGGCGGAGTCCCTGAAATCGTTCGAAATTCCACGGGACTTTATCCTCGAACACACGCCATTTTCGCAAGAAAACGGACTGCTCTCCAGCGTTCGAAAACGCCTGCGACCTGCGCTCAAGCGTAAATATGGGGCGCAATTGGAAGCGCTCTACACGGCCGCAGAGACACGACAAAAAGACGAACTTACGCAATTGAAAGACCCGAGCTCACCGCTGACAACCGCGCAAAAAATTGGTAAAATTCTCGAGGCGCAACTTGGCTTACAAACAGTCGACACCGACTCTGACCGCAGCTTTATCGAATGGGGCGGAGACTCCCTTGGCGCCGTCCTGTTTGGATTATCCTTGGAGGAGGTTTTCGGCGTCGAGGTCCAAGCCAATGCCATTTTAAGTCCGACAGCCACAATTGAAATTTGGGCTAAATCCATCGACGCACGATTATCCGGGGCGGCGGCACGCCCAAGCTTCGCCTCTGTACACGGAAAGGATGCTGAAGAAATTGACAGAGCGGATGTGTCACTTTCGAATTTTATAGAGCGCCGCGTTTTGGATCAGGCGAAAGATAAAGATTGGTCGCGGAAGGATTCCGGACGCAGCGTCTTACTGACCGGGGCCAATGGATATTTGGGACGGTTTGTATGTCTTGATTTATTGCGGGAAGCGGCGCGGACGGACGGCCAGCTTGTCTGTCTCATTCGCGCCAAAGATAATGAGGCCGCCCGCACGCGTCTGCGGAATGTATTTAAAGGCGCCGGTCCGTTAGACGCCGATTTCATAGACTTGGCAGACAAGCACTTGAAAGTCTTCGCGGGGGATTTGGCCGCGCCTAATTTCGGTTTGCCTGCCGAAACCTATTTGAACTTAACTAAGAGCATAAGCCGCGTTGTTCACGTCGCGGCGCTGGTCAATCACAAACTTGATTACGCCAATCTATTTGATGCCAATGTGCTGGGCACGGCCGAAGTGATTAAACTGGCATTGCTGGCGGGGTCTGCCCCGATTGATTTTGTCTCTACAGTGGCTGTTCACCCTTATCTCGATATGGCGCAGGGCAATCGCGAAACTGCCCCGCTGAAGCAAAAGATAAAGCTCACAGACCATTATGCCGCCGGTTATGGCGCGTCCAAGTGGGCGGCTGAGCTCATGCTGATCGAAGCGGCGCGAGACTATAACGTGTCCATCAATATTTTTCGGGGAGATTTGATGCTGGCCCATGAATCCTATCCCGGACAAATGAACAGCGATGATATGTTTACCCGGCTTTTATTCAGCCTGATTGAAACCGGCATCGCGCCGAAATCATTCTATAAATTGGGCAAAGCCGGCGAGGTTCAAACCGGACATTATGACGGGGTGCCCGTCAATGTTGTTTCGACCGTGGTATCCCGCGCCCCTCTCGCCAAATCATCGACGCCCCAAGTGTTTAATATCTTAAACTATCACGCGGGCGACGGATGTTCATTAGATGCTTTTGTCGATTGGATAATCGCGGCCGGTCATCCCATCACGCGCATAGATGCTCATGCCGAATGGTACGCCGCATTTGTGGAAAAGCTCAAAGCCCTGCCGCCGCGTAGGCGCGGGAAATCCGTTCTGGCAATTGCGGACGCGTTCAGCCGACCTCTCGCAGTGGACCACCCTCTACCCGGCCACGAGAATTTCCGACGGCTTTACCAGACGCTATCGGACGGAGAGGATATTCCCCATCTATCGGAGAGGTTCATCCGAAAATGTTTGAACGATATGAAGCTGAAAAACCTTATTCGCTAGGCGCGTCAGCTTGGCTTTCCGGTGCGGCGCGTTGAAATTCCGGCAGGCCCCGACAGCGCGCATCTATCTCTGACAAACGCGGGAAGCGCGCCATGTCAACGCCATAGCGGCGCGCATTATAGACTTGCGGCACAAGGCAGCATTCAAAGAACATCGGCCTGTCAGTCAGTAAAAAAGGCGTATCACTTTCCGCCGCGATACGTTCCAACGCCGAGAAACCGTTTGAAATCCAATGGCGCACCCATTGCGTGACGCCGTGGTCATCCTGTTCATATTCAGCGCGCAAATATCTCAACACGGAGAGATTCTGGATGGGCGAGACATCCGATGCGATGATGAGCGAAGCGGACAGAATTTTTGACCGCAAAATTGGCTCGCCTGGCATCAAAGACGGCTCGCGGAATGTCGCGTCGAGATAATCCATGATGGCGAGAGATTGCGTGAGCTCCGTGCCGTCTTCTAATTCCAGGACGGGCACAAAGCCTTGCGGATTTCTCGCTTTGTGCTCTGCTTCCCCTTGCTCGCCGTCTCGCAAATTCACGGCGGCATGTTCGACTTCAACGCCTTTCAACGCGAGCGCAATGCGCACGCGATAGCTGGCTGAAGACCGCCAATAGCCGTGAAGTTTCATCATACGCTGTCGGGACCTTCATATTTTTCGACGACATTTTCGATACGTCCGAAAATTGAATCGCCCTTGGCGTCATTCATTTCAATCCCGACAGTGTCGCCGAAGCGCATAAAGGGCGTGATGAATTCGCCGGTTTGGATTTTCTCGATCATGCGGATTTCCGCGATACAGCTATAGCCGACGCCGCCATCTTCAATCTTCTTGCCCTCACCGCCTTCGAATTTGTTCGAGACCGTGCCCGAGCCGATGATGGAACCTGCGCAGAGGTGACGCGTCTTCGCCGCATGCGCGACGAGCTCGGCCATATTGAAGGTCATATCCGTTTTGACATTGGCTTTGCCGAAAGGTTTGCCATTGTAATCCACGAGAAGAGGCAGATCGATTGTGCCGTCGTTCCATTCGGAAATTTCGTCCGGCGTCACAGCCACCGGCGAAAAGGCGCAGGACGCTTTGCTTTGCACAAAACCGAACCCTTTGGCGAGTTCGCCGGGGATAAGGCCACGCAAGGAAACGTCATTGACGAGCATAATTAGTTTGATGTGCTCCATGGCGTCATTGGCAGACACACCCATAGGGACGTCATCCGTGATGACGGTGATCTCGGCTTCCATATCGATGCCATACGCTTCGTCCGCAGCGATGATTGCGTCGCGTGGACCGATGAACGTATCGCTGCCGCCCTGATACATGAGCGGGTCTTCGTAAAAACTCTCCGGCACAGTTGCGCCGCGGGCTTTGCGGACGAGCTCCACATGGTTGAGATAGGCGGAGCCGTCGAGCCACTGATAGGCACGCGGCAAAGGCGATTCACAGGCAGCTTGATCAAAGGTGAAACTGTCAACCTTACCGGCGTTCAGCAACTCATAGCGCGCGGCGAGTTGCGGCGCGACCACATCCCATTCATCCAGCGCCGCTTGCATTGTCGGCGCAATATCCGCCGCATTCGTGGCCTTGCTCAGATCACGGGAAACAACAATCAGAGAGCCATCACGGCCATGTTTTAAGGATGCGAGTTTCATATTTAGCTTTCTATCTGATGCCCGATAAAGAAATCAGGCTTTATTCTTATGACGGTTTTGACAATGTCTCCGTCATCAATAATTAGTAATTTTTTATCTCCACGAGACTCTGTGCGTAAGGATGCACTGGACCCAGATGATGCTACAAAATCAAAAATTAGGTGATCTTCATAAAAGCCTGAAATTTAAGATCCGCAACTGGGAGATAGACGCGCAGCTTTAGGTGAAAATCACCTGTTACTGTTTCGAAATTTGAATAGTCATAGGTATCCTTATCCTGACCAGGAGAGGGAACCGGACAATCAAATACTTCGGACAGGCTTTTTTTGTCGCTTGCATCTTAGCTCTCATTCTTAATTTTTTCATGCAGCCAAGCCGCGTGGCGGGGCGCTTTTTTGGTTTCTGACCATTCGGCCAGCATCTCTGGCGCGACCTCGTGTAATTGCGTCAGTTGCTCTGGCGTAGAGATATTTGCGCAGAGCTCCAAGCGATGCCCATTCGGATCAAAGAAATAGATGGATTTGAAGATTCCATGATGGGTCGGGCCGAGCACGTCTAGACCTGCCGCTTCGAGGCTCTCTTTCGCAGCGAGGAGTTCATCTAAACTGCCGACGCGCATGGCAATGTGCTGCACCCATTCCGGCGTATTGCGGTCGCGGTCCATATCCGGCTGTTCCGGCAATTCGAAAAAGGCGAGGACATTATTATTTCCGGCATCTAAGAAAATATGCATATATGGGTCATATGCCCCCGTAGACGGCACATGGTCTTCGGCAATGGCAAGCTGGAAATCCATGCCGAGATGGGTCTGGTAAAACTCAACCGTCTCTTTCGCATCGCGGCACCGATAGGCAACATGGTGAAATCCGTCTGTTTTGATTGTCATGCATCAGCCCCTTCCAAAACACCGCGCTCAATTTGGTCTCTTTCTATAGACTCGAACAGAGCCTTAAAGTTCCCTTCGCCGAAGCCGTCTTTATAATCGCCGACACGTTGGATAAATTCAAAGAAGACCGGACCGACTTGTGGCTGGGCAAAAATTTGCAACAAAAGTCGCGGCTGACCAGACTCGGTAGTCCCGTCGAGCAAAATCCCGCGAGCCTTCAATGCCGCTTCATCTTGCCCATGTCCCGGTAAACGACCCGAGAGCATTTTGTAATAGGTTTCCGGCGGTGCCGTCATAAAGGGCACACCGTTTTCTTTCAGCTTGTCCCAGCACGCAACCAGGTCATCACAAATTAGGGCGATATGCTGGATGCCTTCGCCGTTAAACTCCCGCAGGAATTCCTCAATCTGGCCGCCGCCACTTTTGCCCTCTTCATTTAGCGGAATACGGATTTTACCGTCCGGTGCGGTGAGCGCTTTGGAGGTCAGCCCCGTATATTCACCTTTGATATCGAAATAGCGGATTTCTTGAAAGTTAAAGAGCGTTTCATAAAAATCAGCCCAATAAGCCATGCGCCCACCATACACATTGTGGGTCAGGTGATCGATGACTTGGAAACCGCAGCCTTCCGGATGTTTATCCACGCCTTCGAGATATTCGAAATCAATGTCATATACAGAGAGGCCACCTTGACCGTCATCATACCGGTCAATGAGATAGATAATAGAATTGCCAATCCCGCGAATGCCCGGGATATTGAGCTCCATCAGGCCTGGCGCGAGTTCAACGGGTTCTGCGCCTTGCTTTAACAAATGCTCATAGGCCTTAACCGCGTCCTTGACCCGGAAACCCATCCCGCAAGCGCTAGGCCCATGTTCGCGAGAGAAATACCATGCGGGCGTATTCGGCTCGTAATTTGTAATAAGGTTGATTCCGCCCTGCCGCCACAGCTCTACATCTTTCGAGCGATGCCGCGCGATTTTCGTAAAGCCCATCACTTCAAACACAGGCTCCAGCACACCTTTCTCGGGCGCAGAAAATTCGATGAATTCAAAGCCGTCGAGTCCGGCAGGATTTTCAAATAAGTCAGCCATGGGATGCTCCGGGGGTAAAGCCTGTTTTGTTGCGATGCCAACTAATGATTTTTTGTTGCAATTGCAACCTATTTCTTGAATAAGGCGATATGAATAAATCTGCTCCCACACGCATCGGTTTGGATAATTTTTGGGCTTATCAAGTCGTCGTTTTGGCAGATCAAGTCAGCCGCTACACGCTGGATGTGGTGCGAACAGAGGCCAATCTAAATCAGAGCCAATGGCGAGTCCTTGCCGCGGTTGCGGATAAGCGGGGGCGCTCCGCCGCCGATGTCACCGCCGTCACGCCAATGGATAAAACCATCGTCAGCCGCGCGGTGGCCAGCCTAATCAAAGATGGTTTGATTAAACGAACGCCCAGTGCAGAGGATAAACGACGGGGCGCGCTGGAAATGACAGAGCTTGGCGCGGAACGTTACGCCCTCATTAGCGCGAAATTGGCAGAGACCTTGAATGCATCCATGTTGGACGGAGAATCAACGGCCGAGTTCAACGCTGCCGTGAAACACTTCCGAAGATATATGTCGGATCTGTCGTCGAAACCTTAGTCATTTCGGCACACCCTACCGCTTGACCAAATCCGAAGTCCACCCTATACGCCTCGCTCGCGAGCGGGAGACCTTCCAATGCAACCCCGTGACCAGACAAAAGGCTAGACCCATGAAATCAGATATTCATCCAGATTACCACATGATCACCGTTAAAATGGTTGACGGCACAACATATCAAACGCGCTCCACTTGGGGCAAAGAAGGCGACACACTCGTCCTCGACATCGATTCCAAAACGCATCCGGCGTGGACGGGCGGCGACGCGAAGTTGATGGATCGCGGCGGACGCGTTTCCCGCTTTAACGACAAATTTGCAGGTTTTGGGGTATAATCAGTCATTGGCGGCTTACCGCTAGTGTCTTTTGAAATTGTCACCCGGACCTAGGAGCGCAGCGACGCCGAGCCGGGGTCTAATTGACCAAACCGATACGAACACGAAAAAGGCTCCCTTCGGGGAGCCTTTTTTATTGGATTGAATTTAGACGGGTTGCCTCAACGTTTGAAGGCGGCTTCCAGGCGATTGATTTGATCTGCGACCGTATTCCCAGCTTGGGCAGCGATACTGCCATAAAGCGAGCGGTCCAAACGCATGATACGCTCGTAAAGCTGCTCTGACCGCGCCAGTAAATCCAACAAGCGTGCGGGAAGCGCATAAGCATCTTTCGCCAAATCCGAAAAACTCAGCGCCCCTTCGGCTTTCTCTTCGGGAACCAAACGATATTTATCTGCACGGGCATCCGATAGCGCCATCTCATCTTCTTTGAGCGCGCGCTGCACGAGAAGCCAACTGGCGACCTGCATCAAACGGGTCGTCAGGCGCATGGATTGGCTGGCATATGTCAGGGCATCAGTTCTGCCGAGTTTTTTCGAATCTTGCCGTCCGGGTCCATCCAAATAAGCGGCGGTTTCCTCAACAAGATCCATGCCCTCGCGGAATGTTTTGGAAAATAGCTCTGATTTCGTAAAAGCCAAGAGTCGCGCTTCAGCCTGCGGCGTCAGCGTATCGGTTAGCTTTGGTGTTTGAGATGTATTCAAGGGGGAAACAGCCATCATTATTGTTCTCTTTTTACTGTTTGTGGTGTATCGCCCTGTTTTGCAAGACGCGGTTCGCTTTTGGGTTTGCAAGCGTCAAGCCAAGCTAGGGCATAATTCCCAAAATTGCGGAAAATCAGGTCTTTTTACGGAATACAGCGTGTGCAGCCTCCGCTTCACCTTGTTTTTTTCTCCGTTCAACAGTCAATCTTGCAATTTCCGATTGATATAACGCAATGCGCTCATCCAATTCGGAAACAGACAGACCATAGAGATCTTCGCCGGGGCTTGGCGAGGGTTTACGGGACAAGGGCGAATCATCACCAAAGACGGACATGGAGGTATCTCTCTCAACTGCGCAGGCAGGTCTATTGCCATATCGACATTAATGCATTATAACACTTTTACTGCTTCTTGATTACAAGGTCAAAAATCAGTAAATTGACCCCGCCGAGCGGGGTTTTTTCATGCCTGCTTTTTGCGGAAAGTCGGGCCTCCTTGGAGGAGAGAGAGATGACACAAATTTTGATGCCAAAAGCGACAGCCGTCTGGCTGATCGACAATACAGGTATGACGTTTAAGCAGATTTCCGAATTTTGCGATTTGCATATCTTGGAAGTTGAAGGCATCGCTGACGGCGACGTTGCGGCAGGCATTCGCGGCGCAGACCCCATCGCAAACGGCCAAGTCTCTCGTGAAGAAATTGAAAAGGCGGAAGGCGACGCGAATTACGCGATGAAACCGAACAGCTTTGATTCTGACAAATTAGAGCCGAAAACAAAGAAAAAAGGCCCGCGCTATACACCGCTGTCCCGCCGTCAGGACCGCCCCGATGCGATTGCTTGGCTTGTTCGTAATCATCCTGAAATTACAGATTCCCAAATCTCCAAACTTATCGGTACAACCAAGCCCACGATTAAAGCCATTCGTGACCGGACGCATTGGAAAATCAACACAATCAACCCAACGGATCCGGTGAGTCTCGGTCTGTGTTCTCAAATCGACCTCGACGGCTTTGTCAAAAAAGCGGCCGAGAAGCGCGCGAAAGAGCAAGCCAAACTGGACGCGGAAGGCGGCGGAGAAACCCTCGCACCATTGCCCACACCAGAACCGGTTGCGGAAAAGCCAAAGGTAGAGCACACGCTGGAAAGCCTGTTCAAACCGAGCTCTTAGGCGCACGTTAAACTTCATAAAAAAGCCCGCTCAAATGAGCGGGCTTTTTAGCATTCGACTACCATCAAGGCTCCTAAGCGGTCCCGTTCATATCGGCTATAAAAGCATCCGCAGCCGCGATAGAGCGTTCCATTTCCGCAATCAACCGAGCCACATCCCCTTCAAGATTTGCCGTCTCGGCATCAAGCGCGGCAATCGCACGGGCATTCAGATTGTGTTTCAAGTAAAGGACGCGGTCGTTAAAGACAGACAGCACAGGGTCCATAGACGCTGTTGCGGCGTCCATTTTATCGACCAGTATATCGTAGCGCGCTTGGGTTTCACGCAATTGACTTTCCGACGCGCGGCGAAGTCCCGGGTCCGAATATTGGTTCAGCTCACCTTCCCACTCCTTGAACAGATCACGGGAGACACGCTTGACGGATTTCACGCGCGTGCGAACGGTTTCAGCATCGGATTCGGCGCGCTTATGGGCCTTATTCAAATCGTCGTAGACATCCTCAAGCTGACCCGCGTCCACATTGACGACGGCGCGGAACGCTTCCAGCGCATTTGCAAACTCTTCTTTCGCTTCGGTCTGAGACTTAGAGACATCTTCGACCCGATTGACAAGAATATCGCGTTTCTCAATGCCAAAACGCTCTTGGATGTTATAAGACGCTGTCGCGCAGCCGGACAGAAATACCGGCGCGCACATTAAAGCCGCAGTGAGCTTTATCAGTTTGGTCATGAGAGTTCTCCTCTAGTCCTCAACGGGCATTGTATAGTTTAACGCCAGACGTCCGCCGTCAGCATAAATATGTTGACCGGTAATATAACTACTTTCCTCAGATAGAAGGAACGCGGCGACTGACGCAATTTCGTCGGGCAAACCGGGACGCCCCAGCGGGGTGCGCTGCGTAATTTTTTTCATCGCGCCCGCATCGGAGACAACACTGGCGAGCATATCTGTTTTAATAGACCCCGGGCCAATTCCGTTTACGCGAATACCATATGGCGCGAGTTCAATTGCCATGGCGCGAGTCATCTGATGCATTCCGCCCTTGGAAACTGTGTAGGCCAAATAGTCGGGGATCGCGACGGTATCGTTGATTGAGGACATATTAACGATGGCATAGGGGCGGTCCGTAAGACGCGACCGGTCCGTACGATTTTCGATTTCTTCGACCATATATTTGGCAACCGCCTTGGACACGAGGAAGGCCCCACGCAAGTTAACGGCCAAATTTCTGTCGAAGTCTTCGATACTCATATCTAAGGCGCCGCCTTTAACGGCAATACCAGCATTATTTATCAGACCATCAATCCGGTCATAGGCCCCTAAGGTTTCCGCGATCAGATTATGAACCGAGAGCGGGTCGGATACATCGCATTCAACAAAAATGGCGCGGTCTGTGCCCGCCGCCAAATCTTTCCCCGAGGCCATACCAGCTTCCGTATCCCGGTCAGCCAGGACAACACGATGCCCATCATCAACAAGGCGCTGGGCGCAGGCAAAGCCGATGCCGCGTGCGGCCCCAGTAATAATAAAGACACGATCAGACATGGCATTTTCCTTGGTTACAAAAAACCCTCACTGACCAATTGGGCCAATGAGGGCGATATAAGCTGCGCCGTTTCCGGCTTCAACAGTCTGCGCTTAGCGCGCGTCGGAAAATTGGGAAATTGTGTCTTTAATTTGGAGTTTCTGACGTTTGAGTTTTGAGACGCGTATGTTGTCAGGGAGCGGACTTCGGAGTTCGGCCTGGATTTTTTCTTCCAGATGAGTGTGTTTGCTTTGCAGTGTTTCCAAATGTGCCGCTACTGCCATGTCTCTCTCCTGCTATATGAACGATAATTCCTCATATCATAAAATTGAGACTTTGTCTCTGGTCAACTCGCAATCTTTCCAAGATTTATGATAAATTGGGTTAACGAAACCTTTCAGGACTGTTTACC
>CALFWV010000192.1 GCA_937927825.1 uncultured Caulobacterales bacterium
TGACCAATCGTGCCGATGTTAGCATGCGGCTTAGTCCGCTCGAACTTCTCTTTTGCCATGTCTAGGCTCCTCTATCTCTTTGAGGTTAAACTGAATGTCCCCGGATGGGAATTGTGGAAGCGCGAGTGACGCGCCGCCGTCTAAACTTATCTATTAAACAACGCGGATTATGCGCCGCCCTGTGCGGAAATCACTTCATCAGCAACCGCCTGCGGTGTGCCGGCGTAGTGATCAAATGTCATTGTAAACTGCGCACGACCCTGCGTTTTGGACCGCAAGTCGTTCACGTAACCAAACATATTCGCGAGCGGCACCATGGCGTTGATGACGTTAGCATTGCCGCGCATCTCTGTACCCTCGATCATACCACGACGTGAGTTCAGATCGCCGATAACGTCGCCCATATACTCATCCGGCGTCACAACTTCGACCTTCATGATAGGCTCAAGAAGCTTGAGCTTCCCTTCAACCTTAATTTGACGGAATGCTGCGCGCGCTGCGATTTCAAACGCCATAACCGAAGAGTCAACATCATGGTAAGCCCCGTCATAGAGCTCAGCCTTGAAGTCGATGACCGGGAAGCCGGCCAGAAGACCTGTTTCTGCCATCGTCCGAATGCCTTTTTCAACGCCCGGAATATATTCACGTGGCACGTTACCGCCGACAACTGAGTTCTCAAACTGAATACCTTCACCCGGCTCAAGCGGCTCGAAACGAATTTTCACGCGGCCAAACTGACCGGACCCACCGGACTGTTTCTTATGCGTGTAATCAATATCGACAGGCTTCGCGAGCGCTTCACGATAAGCCACTTGTGGCTGACCGATGTTCGCCTCAACGTTAAATTCGCGCTTCAGGCGGTCCACCAGAATGTCCAAGTGAAGCTCACCCATACCCGCCATGATTGTCTGGCCCGATTCATGGTCAGTCGAGACGCGGAAGGACGGATCCTCAGCTGCCAGCCGCTGGAGGCCAACACCAAGTTTCTCCTGGTCAGCCTTTGATTTCGGCTCAACCGCAATCTCAATGACGGGCTCAGGGAAAATCATACGCTCAAGGATAACCGGATGCTGCGGATCGCAAAGCGTGTCACCCGTTGTTGAGTTTTTCAAAGACGCAACAGCGATGATGTCACCGGCATAGGCCTCTTTAATGTCTTCACGGTCATTGGAATGCATCATCATCATGCGACCAACGCGCTCTTTTTTCTCTTTGACTGTGTTCAAAACAGTCGAGCCCGCTGTCAAAACCCCAGAATAAAGACGACAGAACGTCAAAGACCCGACGAAGGAGTCATTCATGATTTTGAACGCGAGCATCGAAAGCGGCGTGTCATCAGACGCAGGACGCGTTGTTTCTTCGCCCGTCTTCACGTCGATACCTTTAATCGAAGGAATATCCAGCGGAGACGGCAAATAGGCCACAACAGCGTCAAGCAAAGGCTGAACACCCTTGTTCTTGAAGGCTGTCCCGCAGAAAACAGGCACAACTTTGTTCGCGATTGTCGCCGCACGGACAAGACGTTGAATAGTTTCAACATCAGGCATTTCGCCCTCGAAATAAGCCTCCATGACCGCGTCATCCATATCCGCAACAGCCTCAATCAGGGCTTCGCGATATTCAGCCGCTTTTTCCTTCATATTTTCAGGAATTTCGACAGTGTCATATTTCGCACCCAGCTCTGTATCGACAGGCCACGTGTAAGCGACATTTTTCACAAGATCGACAACACCAACAAACTGATCCTCGGACCCGATTGGAAGCTGCATTTCCAGCGCATTTCCACCAAGACGATCCTTAACAGACTGAACAGACGCATAGAAGTCAGCCCCGATTTTATCCATCTTATTGATGAAAATCATACGCGGGACATTATACTTGTCAGCCTGACGCCAAACAGTTTCTGTTTGCGGCTCAACACCGGCATTGGCATCAAGAAGCGCAACAGCTCCGTCCAAAACACGAAGGGAACGCTCAACCTCAATGGTGAAGTCAACGTGACCCGGTGTGTCAATGATGTTCAGACGCTTACTGTCCCAGAAACAGGTTGTCGCAGCAGAGGTAATCGTGATTCCACGCTCTTGCTCTTGCTCCATCCAATCCATAGTGGCCGCGCCATCATGAACTTCAGCAATTTTGTGGTTCTTACCAGTGTAGTAAAGAATCCGCTCAGTACATGTTGTTTTACCCGCATCAATGTGGGCCATGATACCGAAGTTCCGGTAGTCTTTAAGATCGTATTCGCGAGCCATGACGGTCAGTCCTAGATTAAGAGTGAATTACCAGCGGTAATGCGAGAATGCGCGGTTAGCTTCAGCCATTTTGTGCGTGTCTTCACGCTTTTTGACAGCTGTTCCGCGGTTGTTAGATGCATCGAGGAGCTCACCCGCGAGACGCTCGCGCATGGTGTTCTCGTTACGGGCGCGGGACGCCTTAACCAACCAACGAATGGCCAGCGCCTGACGACGCTCCGGACGCACCTCAACAGGCACCTGATAGGTTGCACCGCCAACCCGGCGGGAGCGAACCTCAACAGCCGGCTTGATGTTCTCAAGGGCGTCATGGAAAACGGCGAGCGGCTCAGTTTTAGCTTTATCCTGCACGATATCCATGGCGCCATAGACGATGGATTCAGCGGTAGATTTTTTACCATCAAGCATGATGGCGTTCATGAATTTAGCCAGAATCAAGTCGTTAAACTTGGCATCCGGGAGAATTGTGCGTTTCTCAGCGCGGTGACGACGTGACATCTATCAGTCTCCTTACTTAGGACGCTTCGCGCCGTATTTCGAACGACGTTGCTTACGATCTTTGACGCCTTGAGTATCCAAGACACCGCGAAGGACGTGATAACGCACACCCGGCAAATCTTTTACGCGGCCGCCGCGAATAAGCACAACACTATGCTCTTGCAGGTTATGCCCCTCACCCGGGATATATGAGAGAACCTCAAATCCGTTGGTGAGACGAACTTTGGCAACTTTACGAAGGGCTGAGTTCGGCTTCTTTGGTGTTGTTGTATAGACCCGGGTGCACACGCCGCGCTTTTGCGGACAGGCTTCCAGCGCCGGAACCTTGTTCCGCTTGCGCTTGTCTTTCCGGGGCTTCCGGATGAGCTGTTGAATCGTTGGCATTTAAGTTCCTGCACAAATATGCAAAAAGCCCATCTCCGCATGACATCATTGTCCGCAGGGCCGGCTAATCGCTCCAAAAGCCACCTTTACCCCCCGAAGCGGGCCATAGTGACTTGAATTTAAAAGTTTTAGTCTCGTCTCAAACAAGGTTTCCAGAGCGTTCTCCGGACAGCATGCCTATCAACGAGCGCGCATATACGCAGAGATTCGCGAAACGTCAACCGCAGTCGACAGGAAACTCCTTCTCGCCCCTTGGGTTAGAAAGACACGCAATTGACTTGCGGCAGGACGGCCCCGGCCTCATATGTCGGCTATGCCTATAGCTCAACTTGACCGTACCGCATTTAGTCTTTCCGGAGAGGGGCTGGAGGCATGGCTGACGGGGCTCGTGACGAATGATTTGTCCGAATCCGTGACATTTGCGGCTCTATTGACGCCGCAAGGGAAAATCATCGCTGACTTCTTTATATACGCATGGATGGACGGCCTTCTGCTAGAGACACCGACCAAGTTCGCTGCCGACTTAAATAAACGCCTTCGCATGTACCGCTTGCGCGCGCCAATCGACATCGAAATGACGGATTTAAAAATCTACGCGCAGTGGGATGGCGAAGACTTGCGTGGATATAAAGACCCGCGCCATGCCTCACTGGGGCACCGTCTTGTGACAACGCGGACATTTGAAACAACGGGGGATTACAACGCGCACCGCCTCAGCCTCGGCGTGCCGGACAGTGAATGGGACTTCGCAAGCGCCAAGGTCTTTCCTGCCGACGCCAATATGGACCTGCTCAACGGCGTCAATTTCTCCAAGGGCTGTTTCGTCGGTCAAGAGGTTGTCAGCCGAATGAAGCGCATGACGACGGTCAAGAAACGCATGCGCGGCATTATATTCGAAGGCGACGCCAAAGCGGGCGACCGCATACTCTCCGGGGAGCGGGTCATTGGGGACGTATTGCACACCGACGGGAAAGCCGGAATGGCCATGATCCGTTTAGACCGCTTGCGCGCCGCCGAACATAGTCTCACGCTAAACGGCAGCCCCGTTGCCGTGATGAAAGCCGTGGACGGGTTAGATCATTGATACTGTTTGTCATCCCGCACGCAGCAACGCGAAGATGCGGGACCTACCGTTATTCAAGCCGCCTAATGCCACATCCGATAGGTCCAGCATCTGCGGACGCTGTCCTTTTGCGGGATGACCGGAAAATAGATTGAGTGTGCCACACAATTGGGACAGAAAAGCTTCATGACTCACCCCGTCACCATACGCCGAAATGACCCGTCCACCCTGCCCCGTTTTGCGGCGCTGAATGCGGAGTGGATAAAGCAATATCACCACATGGAGGAGAGCGATAAATTGATGGTCGCCCATCCTGAAATTTACACGCAAAACGGCAATCACGTTTTCACCGCACATATTGACGGCGAGGTCGCGGGGGCTTGCGCCCTGAAAAAACATGAAGACGGACGGTATGAGCTG
>CALFWV010000193.1 GCA_937927825.1 uncultured Caulobacterales bacterium
ACCCAACGGACGAGAAATATTGGGCCTATTCTCAATCCACCAAAATGATTCAAGAAATCATTGGCGAGGATCGCATGTACCCAATGACACTGTCAGGATTAGAGTCCGCGATGAAAGAGCTCGCGCGCTAATAACACACCTCACCCTATTTACTCACTGGAGAGACTTATGAGACTTCTACCTATCGCTTTCGCTGTTGGCTTGGCCCTCGCGGCTTGCTCACCTGCCCTTGAAGCGGGCGTTGATGACCCGGCAATGGATAATGCCGCTTGGTTGGCGCAAAACGCCGGCGCCAAAGGCGTTATCGTCGCAGAATCAGGGCTACAATATGTCGTGGCCCAAGACGGGTTAGCCGACGGCGCAGTCGCAGCCCCGGGTCAAGGCATTGCGGCACATTATCACGGCACGTTCCGCAATGGCGAGGTATTCGACAGCTCATATAATCGCGGACAACCGCTTCGAGGTCCATCGAACGGATTTATCAAAGGCTGGAACGAAGCTCTTGGCCAGATGAAAGTCTGCGAAGCCCGCACACTTTATATCCCGTCTGACTTAGCCTATGGCGAAAGGGATCGCGGGCCAATTCCGGGCGGGTCGGCCTTGATTTTCAATATGCAACTTTTAGAAGTTCAAAAGGTCGGAGACTCTGACGCGACTTTCAAATGCCCGGCGGAGAAAATTCTGGCAGGACCTGAGGCCTACTAAAATTCCCCCTAAATCCAGGCAAAAAAAGCCGCCCCAATCCGGGGCGGCTTTTCTCATTTTGGACCTTTGAAAGTTTTTAAGCTGTAATTCTCAGCTCATTCAATGCGTCGCCAATTGCTTGAAACGCTTTATTTAATTCACTGGCATTCGCAGCATCGAAGAAATTTGAAGCTCCGGAGGCACAGCGTGTCAGCATGTTTTTCGTCGTGCTATCATTTACATCATAAGCGATGGTGTAAATTGTCACGCCGTCACGTTTCGCCGCCTCACAGGTTTCATCCGTTTTCGCATTGGCCGCATCAGTATTTGAACCATTGTGTCGCTTGCCATTTTTAGACCCTTGGTTCTCCCCATCCGTCATAACAATCATGACTTTGTCGCGGTTGGAGACAACGTCGTTGCCCCCAGAGGACAATGGAATAGACTCGTCCAGTGTTCTCCAGCCCCAAAGCACTCCAGATGGGATATATGTGTCACCATTATTCCGAGCCGCCGTCATAGAGGAAACTGTACGCTTCGCTGTGGTCATGTTTTTAGACAATGTCTGAAGCTCGACGCCGCAACTTGTATTCAACAACCCCGGTATTTTCTTGCCATCAAACGCCACGCGAACGTCACGACCACCTGTACGAGACCCGACACAGCCCGTCCAAGTCTGGTTGGCCACAGGTGTAGAACAGCTCTCATATTCCGGTCCATATTGATTGTCGCACTGCGTGTAGGAACAATCGAATGACACGCCATCATTTGAACAGGTCTTGGCAACACGGCGACAGTTAGAGCGAGAGATAACATCGCGCTTCATTCTGCAGACTTCAGCGCCTCTAGTTGATGAATCGGCTGGTACGTCCAACCATCTTGCATTCCGGCGCGACAAACCGACATTCACATATTGCGCGAAAGGCACAACAGAGACGCGGAGGTTTTCGTTATCCAGCTCGTCAAATGTGGTCAGCAGATTATTGGCTGCGACTTTTAACCCGCCAATTTTGTTGTTTTCGCTCATGGAAAAGGTGGTATCCAGTACAAGCGCAACGTCCATGGCTTTCGTCGCAAAGACAGCTCTGGAGGTGACGCCGACGTCAAGATCAGACCTATTAAAAATCCCGCCGAAAAATGTATCAATGTTATTTTTGGCTACGACAATCACCTCATCGCCATTGCGCTGCACATCTTGTATTTCAATCCGCACACCGCGTTCGCCCGGATATGTCGCATCATATAGCGCTTGGGCGGCAGCTTCGAGTTTCGCCGTCGAATCCAGCGTTTTATCTTTTGCCGCCAACAAAGCGACGGCATCCGTCGTATCTTGCAAGCGTTGTTTTGCGGAAAACCCCTTCGAGAGGTCAATTGCGACCGCCAAAAGGCCAATGATAAAAAACAGGCAAATAGCAAACATCACGGCGACATTGCCAGTTGTATCGGTTCGGTAAGCGGCTGAGGTATGATTAAAGGTCCGTTTCATCATCCATCTCCAATTTTTGCCGCTGCATCCAAATTGGGACAGTGCGGCCATGTTATGAGTGAATGTTGCATTCGCCCTGCCAAGCCACCGGGCTGTCCCGCAGCGGGACGTAAAGGCACGATTTATGGTTAACCAAACCCTAATCCCGCACAAAGTCTTTCAAAAAATGATTTATTTTCAGTCACCTCTATGCGAGGCAGCAAAGTCCGCGCCAGATTAGCAGCGACTTTACTTCTCCGGTAAAATTTGAATTTCTACAGCTTTTGCCGGATTGAACACTTGTTTGGCGATGGGCTTCAAGTCATCAACTGTCATGTTTTGATACGTGTCATCCCGCGTTCGAAAACGGGCCATCGGTTCAGGGTCAGTTTGCGCCTGACTGAGGACACCCATCCAAAGACTATTATTTTCAAGGCTCGTCTCTAGATTTTCCAAGGTTGGTTTCATCGCACGGTCAAACACGTCCGGATCAATGTCAGCAGCCTGAAATTCTGCCGCGACCTCACGAATACGGTCTGCCATCGAGTCGATTCGGTCGGGGCTGACCTCAATTTGAGCCCCTATATATCCAAAATTCGGATAGAGGCGCGACCCCGAGCGAGAGACCCCCGGCGAATAGGTCGCCCCCTCATCCTCTCGTAAAACCTCCGTCAGCCGGAGTTGGAATAAATCAGCCAGCATTTGTGTTTCTCGGGACTTTTTGGACTCTGACGCATCCGGTGCCGGCCAATACACATACAACCGCGCCGTTTCCGCGTCCCCTGCGTGGGTCAATATAATAGGATTTGCAGACGCGGCTGGAAATTTCAGCGTCGTCAACGACGAATCAGGGCGATAAGGGTCAGCGGGACGCTCTGGAAGCGCGCCAAAACTCGCCGCGACGGCTTCGATTAGGACGTCTTCTTCAAAATCACCGACAACAGTGAGTTCAATTGCGCCGTTTTGGACATTTTCATCCATCCATTTTTTGATGAGATCAAAATCGACATCCAAGAGGTCGGCTTCTGCCGGAATTCCCCAACGAGTATCGCCGGAGCGCAAAATTCGGCTGATATCCCGGCTGGCAACGCCGCCCGGTGTACTGTCAAGCGTGGGGTACCAAGATTTGATATATTTATCATATTGCGCCTGCGCTTCCGGACGATATCCCGGATCAACGGCATAGGCGGCCATTAATTTCAGTTGCAGCGCGAGGTCACCCGGAGTTGTCGAGCCGGACAAGGTTGTTGCCGTTCCGCCCAATCCGCGGCGAACGCCGACCGATTTTCCCGCCATGATAGTGGCGATATCGTCAACTTTATGCGCCCCTAACCCTGAGAGCGCGAGCATATTGGACGCATAGGTTTCAAACCCCGGCGCTATATCGGTTGGCGCAGACAAGGTGCCCGCACCGACACGCGCAGACAAGCGAATGACATTGTCTTCAAAATCTGTCTTTTTCATATTCAAACGCACATTATTTTCAAAGACAACCAATGTTGCATCCAGATCCTCAATGCGAGATTGGCTTGCGACTTTCCCGGCGGGGCCGAAATCATCATACGCAAAAACAAGTGTGGCCTCCTCTGCGCGGGCTTGAACAGGCGTGGCTCGGGATGCGGCATATGCCGCCTCCAATTTGGCTTCTCCGTCCTCTAACGTGATTGAGTTTTGCAGATAGAGCTGCGGTGCGGCCTCCAGCCCGTCCCAACCTTCGCGAAAAGCTTCGGTCACAGCCTCCAGCGTAATATCAGGTTTATTCTTTATAAAACGCTCCAAAGAGGTTTGGGGTGTGGTGACAACCGACTCATTTCCGAAAGCGCCGATGATTTGGCGAGCCAAACGCGGCGTCCGGCGGGTTGGCGAGGTCTGAACGGCCACCTGTAGGGAATTTTCAATATTTGCGAGCTGTTCGTCCAGTTCGGCTTGCGAAAATCCGAATTCCAGCGCTTGGCGGAGGGCCTGTTCTCCTTGTGCGAGCGCAGCGGCCCAATTGTCAGGCTGTGCGTTCACCGTCAATGAGGACACTTCTGCCACGTCAAAGAAATTACTGCGGCCAGCGCCGGCCGTGATAAACGACGAATCTTCTAAACGCGCCATTTTACCGAGGCGGCGGTTCAACATCGTGTTGCCCAAACTCTCAATGAGGCCCGCTTTCCGACTGGCCACAGAATCAGTTTCATCTTCGACGGGCTTAAGTACCGCTAAATTGACTGAAGTTTGGATTTCGGGGTCGAAATATACTCGCGCGCGAGGGGACGCTATAGCTTTCGAATCAAGTTCCACATTGAGTCCGGGCGCAACGCCCTCTGGATTCTCCCAATCCCCGAAAAATTCTTCTATTTTTTGGACCGCAAGCTCAGGCGAGAGGTCACCAACCAAGGTAATAAACGTTTTTTCCGGACGGTAATACCGCTTGTAAAAATCCCGAAATTGCTCTGGCGTAATCGTATCAATAGTCGCTTCCGTCCCGATGGGTAGACGGTCAGGTAGAAACGTGTGTCCCGCGTAAAAATCCAGCTGATCCAAGAAGGCTTTAAAGGCCGGATTTGATCGCGCCCGCCGCTCTGCCTGAATCACGCCGCGCTCCTTGTCGATTGCCTCAGGGTCCAAAAGCAAGCGTTCTGCGGTTTCGCGCATGATACCCAGAGTCACATCCAGCATCTCCTCCGACACCTCGGGAAGTTCCAACTGGTAAGTTGTCTGATCAAAGCTGGTCGACGCGTTAGTGTCTGCACCAAAAGCCAAGCCGAAACGTTCCAATTTTTTCGTCATTTCGCCTTCAGGAATATTCTCGGAGCCGTTGAAGGCCATGTGCTCGAGAAAATGGGCCAACCCCCGCGTTTCATCTGTCTCATTGAGCGATCCCGTATCGACCCGCATCAATAAGGTCGCCGTCTGAGTAGGTGTGTCATTTTCTCTCACCGCATAGCGTAATCCATTGGCAAGCTTGCCATACGTTATCGCCGTATCGACGGGCAGGTCAGACGCCATATGGGCAAAAGGCACATCCTCCATAGCGGGAAAACTCACGGATTTCGCCTCACACCCAGAGAGAAAAAGCAATGCAATTACAGAAGCTTGGGATAGATAAGAAAGATGCATAAAGATTCTCGAGGCGGGTCTTGGAAAGATTCGTTGCCCCCTTCTCTGGCGGGCGAAACCCACGGGTTCAAGTCCCGTTACACAGCCCTGCCTATCCACAGCTTTTGCCCCATTATCATTTCAGCAAGCACACTGACATTGCAGGCTTGTAACATGTCACTTGATGCTTAAGACGCGGCCAATGCCTGACGTCGTCAAAACATATGATATGGAGATTTACGTCTTCGATTTTGATGGAACAATTACGACCCGCGATACATTTGCGTTGTTTCTACGATATTATGCCGGCACGCCCCGGTGGATCTCAAACATTGTCCGCCTCTTGCCCACATTTATCGCTTATAAATTAGGCCGTATTGACCGCCATGCTGTAAAAGCGGCGGTCATCAAGCAGTTTTTCGCGGGAGAATTAGCGGCCGATGTTGAAACCAAAGCCGCCCAGTTTGCGAAAGACGTCATTCCGGGCTTGATTCGCCCGGCTGCCCTGCGGCGCGTCCAAACACTTTTAGGCCATCCGGGGTGCGGACCTGAGTCATTATATATATGCAGCGCCTCGATCGGCCCTTATTTGCGCGTCTGGGCAAGTTCATGGAATATTCACCTAAAAAACGTCATGGCGACCGAGTTGGCAATCAACGACGAGAGAATCACTGGAGACCTGCAAGGGTATAATGTGTGGGGGGAAAACAAAGTTCGCCGCATTTTGGACCAATTTGCGCCACATTCTGTCAAAATAATGGAAGCTTATGGTGATACGAGAGGAGACAGGGAGATGCTACACGCCGCTAAGGCGTCTTTCTTCCGACCTTTTCGCGTAACACCAATTAGCGATTGAAATACCTTTCTCAGAGTTTAAGAGGAAGTTAACGCCCTCCGTCCGTGAGTACGGGCTTTTGGGCTATTGGAGATATTCGCATGTCGCGAGTAACTATAACTGGAGACTTTGGGGGTTTTCTTAATATGAAACGCACTCTTTTATTGGCCGCATCGGCCGCGGTATTGGCCGCACCAACAATCGCCCAGGAGCTGCCACCAGGCAATCCGCTCCCAGGTGAGTGTTTCGCGCGGGTTATCGTACCTGCACAGTACCAAACATCGACTGAGCAGGTTGTCCTGCGTCAAGCCGGCGAAGAGATCAAAAAGATCCCTGCGCAGCTCGAAACAGTTACAGAACGCGTTCTCGTACAAGAAGAGAGCTATGAGCTCGTCGTAGTCGGCACCGGCGGTTCTGTTGTTCCGGGTCGTGGTCGTATCACTGTTACGATTGGCGGAACGCCTTACACGATCGACTCATCCAGAACGGTTACCAACGCTGCGGGCGCGCGCATTGGTTCTGTCGATGCGTCAGGCAATATCGTTGCGAATAACGGAAGTGTTTTGGCCGCCAATGCTGTTAACCCCCTAACACTCATCGGCACCGGGTCTTCACGCACGCGTCTTGTTGTTGGCGGAACGACTTACTCAGTTGCTTCCGACGGCCGCGTATTTAACGCGTCCGGTTCCAGCATTGGTTCAATTGACGGCTCGGGTAACATTGTTGCTTCCGGCGGAAACATCGTTTCTCGCTCTGCAGTCAATGCCTATCGTGGCGGCGGCGCAACATCCGGTGCGAACACATTCCGTACCGTGACTGAGACTGTTGTGGTTCAAGAAGCGTCTACGGAGCTTGTCGCCATTCCTCCGGTTTACGAAACTGTCAGCGAGACAGTCGTCGTTCAGCCAGAGTCAGTCGAATATGTCACAATCCCGGCTGTATATGAGAACTACACTGACACAGTTGTTGTTCAGGAAGCTTCAACAGAGCTGGTCACTATCCCGCCAGTCTTCGAAACAGTTCAAGAGACTGTTGTCGTGCAAGAAGCCTCTACTGAACTCGTCACAATCCCTGCGACTTATGAAACAGTATCAGAGACAGTTGTCGTTCAGCCTGCATCCGTCGAATATACGGTTGTTCCGGCGCAGTACGAGACAGTCACTGAAAGCGTTGTTTCGCAAGAAGCGTCTACTGAGCTTGTCACTATCCCGGCAACATTCGAAACTGTCTCCGAGACAGTCGTTGTTCAGGAAGCCAGCACAGAGCTGGTCACAATCCCGCCGGTCTTCGAAACTGTAAATGAGACAGTCGTTGTACAGGAAGCCAGTACAGAGTTGGTCACAATCCCTGCAACATTCGAAACAGTATCTGAAACGGTTGTCGTTCAACCTGCGTCCGTAGAATATGTCACTGTTCCAGCAGTCTTTGAGACTGTTGCTGAAACTGTTGTTGTTCAGGAAGCCAGCACAGAGTTGGTCACAATCCCTGCGACATTCGAAACTGTAACTGAAACAGTCGTTGTTCAGGAAGCCTCTACCGAGCTGGTTACTGTGCCGCCTGTCTTTGAAACAGTTACAGAAACTGTTGTATCCAAAGCAGCAAGTTCAGAGCTTATCTCCATCCCGGCTACGTTCGAAACTGTAACTGAAACAGTCGTCGTGCAGCCTGCTGGCGTTGAATATGTCTCTGTTCCAGCTGAATATGAGACTTACAATGAGACAATCGTTGTTCAGG
>CALFWV010000194.1 GCA_937927825.1 uncultured Caulobacterales bacterium
TCGCAATGTTTGCCTTCACGACTACTGACCCGTCCAGTATCTTCGTTAAAAGCAATTAGTTCGTTTAAATTTTCAGATAACATCGTAGTCACCACTAACGAGTATGTAGACTAAGCACAATCGTGAAGAAGTCGAGCAACGTAATGTCCGCTAAGCCCTCCCCTAGCAGACATAAATATTCTGAAAATCGAGATCTAACCTAACTCACGAAATCCCGATCCCGCACCCATCTAACAGGCGTCCAGCCATTGGCTTTTCCGATGAGGGTGTTGGAATCTTCCCAGCGCAGGACGAAGTCATCTGCGCTGTAGGCCAGGTCTATTTCTTCTTTGCGGAGGAGGTATTTCACGATTTTGGATTTGACCAGAATCTCTCCGCTTTCCGTAATCGTAATCTCACTGTCTTGTAACACGCGCGCGTGGTTTTTGCCGTTGCAGCATTTATCTTCCGTGATGGTTTCGGCCATGATGGTTGTGGCGTCTTCATCGGGGCTGCGCGGGATGGTGGCTGTGCCTTTGAAATCATCATTGGGGCGGTCAATGACGTCGATCCGCCAATTTCCGGAAATGTCGTTGATGGTCAAACCCTGATCTTGCGCGGCGGCGGGCGCGCTCAAAAGGCACCAAGCGATGCATGTGGTCAGGGTCAGGCGGATAAAATTTAGCATGATTTTATCTAGGCCGAGACGTGTTTTCTGACAAGAGGGAGGGCGAGGCGTCTCTTAACGCGGTGCGGGTCCCGCATATTGCACGCGGACTTTGGCGAGGCCGGTTATGTCCAATGTCTGCGCCGAGGCTTTGGAGAGATCAATAATGCGCCCTTTTGCAAAGGGCCCGCGATCATTCAGGCGCACGATTATCATTTTGCCATTTTCCAAATTTGTAACATGGAGCAGGCTGTTCAGGGGCAGGGTGGGGTGCGCGGCGGTCAGGTCATACATATCAAACCGTTCGCCCGTCGCGGTCGGTTTTCCGTGAAATCCGGGGCCGTACCAAGACGCCATGCCCTTTTCGTCATACTTTGGCTCGTGCTTGGGTTTGTAGGTCTTGCCCTTGATTTTATATTTTGGCCCGACCTTTTGATGGGGCTGCAGGGTCTTGTCGATTTTCTTTTGTTTAAATTTTGCGGCGCTGACGGGCTTTGCGGCAGAGCTGGTAGAACAGCCGGACGCCGCGAGTCCAAATCCCGCGCCGATAAAGGCGAGAGCGATTAAATTTCGTGTGGCAAAATTCATGAAAACCCTTTGGCAGACTCAATGGCGGATTTACGCGATATTCATTATGAATCTCGGAATCCAAAATTTTGGGTTATAATTGTCCTTTTTTTAAACCGCTGTGGTTACCGTCAAAATAAGAACACAGATTTGGACACCTAAAAGGATTTAAACGAAAGGCGGCATCAAATGACCACCATTCTTGAAAAAGCATCGTCAGCCGTGATGATTATTAAACTCGTTCTATTTATCTTTGTCGCCCTGTTCCAAATCAGGCGTTGATTGCGCGCCTTGTCCTCAGCATTGACTGTTGGGCAGTCTCAACCCCTGGCCAATGTTGATAGCATAATTCGCATCGAGCCCATTCGCGCTTTGAATGGACGCGACGGAAACACATAATTTCCGCGCCAAAGAATAAACCGTATCTCCGCTCTCGACGCGGTAAGTCATTCCGCCGATCTGTCTGGTGGTTTCCGTTCCCATATAGACCGAAGGCGCAGCCGGCGCCGTCGCCGCGCGGACGAGATTATTTGCGCGCGGGGCAGTCTGGGCGCGCTCCGTTAGTGCAGGGCGCTGAACGGCGGACGTCGACGCTGTCAATACAGAGGCGGACGGCAGGCCCGCAGACGGATCATCCAACAGGCAGCTTCCGCTCCCGGCATGAGGCGTTGTTCCGGCCGGGCAGCGCGCTGTTTCAAACCGGGTCGAGGCGCTATTATAAGACGCGTTCACGGGCTGCGCATAAGACGGGGCGGCGGTATGATGGCTCGCGACGGCGTTTCCGTCGTGATATGGCGAGTCATATTGCGTCGACAGGCACCCTGTCAGCGCGAAAGCAGCCACAAGGCCTAAACATGTGTGAGTCTTGAACATTTCTGTCTCCACCAATTCTATTTTTGGTTATGTGACGTTACTCAAGATAATTTTCAGTTAATTCGCTGCTATTGCTTTCTTAAACATGTGTCCATTCGGGGCAGACCGCATGGCTAAATCTCGGGACTCGGCTGATAGGCATTGATGGGTATTTTATTTCGGATTAGGTCTTGCGCTCATCACTCAGCAAAGGCCCACCCATCCCAAAAGCAAAATCCATAAAAGAGACGGATCTCTACGGCCCCGTGAAAGCACATTTCGCGAGCCTGGGATATGAGGTGAAAGGCGAGGTGGGCGCGGCCGATATGGTCGCGGTTCCCTTTGCCGCTGACGACAATGAGCCCGTCATTATTGAACTAAAAACAGGGTTCACACTCTCGCTGTTTCATCAGGCAATTCATCGTCAGTCCATGACCGACCAAGTCTATATCGCCGTCCCGCGAAAATCGGGGAAGGCCGCCATGACCGCAATTCGCCGAAATAAAATGCTCTGCCGCAGATTAGGCATTGGCTTAATCACCGTGCGATTGAACGATTCCGTCGTTGTGGTCCATTGCGAGCCGAAACCTTTTACCCCGCGCAAGATAAAAGCGCGCAAGGTCAAACTGCTGTCCGAATTTGAAACCCGTCACGGCGATCCCAACACCGGCGGCATGACCTCCAGCGGGATGATGACATCCTATCGTCAAGGCGCGCTGCGCTGTGCGAAAGTTCTCCATGATGAGGGCGCGTGCAAAGCGTCCTATGTGGCGAAAATGGCCGGGTTTGAGAAAGCCCGAAACTGCATGGCCGCAAATCATTATGGCTGGTTCGAAAAAATAGACCGCGGGATTTACGGCCTCACGCCCGTCGGGGCGAAAGCTTTGGAAGATCATGCCGAGGCCATTCAATCCATGATGTAGCCTTTATTTAGGCCTTTCAATCTCAAACTGATCTGTGATGCGACCGTATTTTGACCCGCTTAACCGCGAAATCGGCGCGAGTTTATTCAGGTCAATCCGCAAGGGCTCGAGGCCGGAGATGATCTCATCGCGCAAGTGAAAATGCAACACTTCGCCAACAATAATCCGGCCCCCGCCGGATAATGGCATATCATTGAAATATTTACATTCGAAACTCACGGGCGATGCTTTTAACCGAGGCGGTAGAACGCCAAGCGACGGAACCGTCTCAAGCCCTGCCAAGGCAATTTCGTCAACATCGGCAGGCAAGGTTGCGGCGCAGATATTCATTTGCGCGGCGAGCGGCTCGTCCACCAAATTCACAACAAACTCCTTGGTTGCGAGGATATTATTCGGCGTGTCCTTTTGGCTGCCATCCGCATTGGGGGTGAAGCCCAAAACAACAACAGGAGGTTCATACCCCACCGCGTTGAAAAAACTAAACGGCGCAGCATTGGCTTGGCCGTCCGCATTTAAACTGGTCACAAAGGCAATCGGGCGCGGCAGGATTGTTGACGACAGCAATTTATACGCCATCGCCGGCGCCAGCTCGGTCACTGCAAAATGCATGAGCGGGCCTATCCTTCCTTTTTCATCGTGACGACGCGTTGCGGGAAGGGGATTTCTATATTCGCCTGACCCAAAGCTTCGAAAATATCAATACGTAGCGCCGAGCTGCGGGCAAACCATTTGTCCGACGGCAACCAAACCCGGCAATTAAAATTCACCGCGCTATCGCCAAAGTTCATTACAAAAGCTTCGGGCGGGGTTGGTGCGTCCAGCACACGATCGGCCGCCGCTGTTAATGTCTCAATGATGACGCTCTGCGCGCGGCGCAAATCCGTGTCATAGCTCACGCCGATATCGAGCCGGAATTGCCGCGTTGAATTACGGGCGTAATTTTGAATGCGGCCCTCCCAGACTTTGGAATTGGGAACATATTGATACAGGCCCTCTGCCGTTTTGAGGGTTGTGGCAAAGAGGCCAATTTCCGTAATTGTGCCGGAGGTATTGGGCAAATCCACAAATTCGCCCACCTTTATCGGACGCAATAGCAGTAGAAAAATGCCCGATGCAATATTGGACAAGGTGTCTTTCAGGGAGAGACCAATCGCCAGACCCGCGGCACCGAAAATCGCAATGAGAGAAGAGGCCGGGACGCCGAGTTTAATCAGAACGGCATAAATGGTCATCGCCGCGATGACATAGAAAAGCGAAGAGGCCACCACCGGTTTCAAGGTTGCGTCCAGATGAGAGCCAATCTTTGACTGACGGATACGTCTTTGCACCCAACGGCCCACCATCATGCCGGCAATGAAAATCAAGATTGCGGAAATTACGTTTCCGGAAAGACCTAAAATCACAGGAAATTCGTTTTTGAGGAGTTTCCAATATTCGAGCGTTTTTTCCATTTTATCTTCCCATTTCGCGAACCGGTTCGGCCTATATGAAACTAAGGCATAGAGACCCGAGTTGGTTCCCCGACAGTGAGTGTGTCAACGTCAAAGGGATAAACATCAATATATGATTTTGTCGAAATAATGAGTTTGTTTTGCGTGTCGCCATAGCTGCGTATGTCCGGTGATTTTGGAATATCAGACAAAATCTTCCGCAAGTCTTGCCCGTCCGGACTCATCGCCCAGAGGTCTCTTGACACAGATCTATTTTCCAAGGTTCTGGCCACTGTTAAAAGAAACCCTGTTCGCATATGTGTCGTCGCGCCGGTCTGTCCTGCGTTTGTTTTCCTGACAGATTTAAAGGCTTCAATATCTTGCTGGGCGTTCGGAAACAGCCAGTGGGTCTTATTTGTCTTTAAATCATAAACCCCGATATTTCGAAGCTGGCTGGAGCGGCCTGAGCCCAGCGATCCATAAGAATTAGGTCCGGAGCGCAGCTCGAAATAGGTAAAGTCCGACCCGGAGGTTTTTTCCTGAGAGGGAAGCCTTAGCTCGAAAGCCCCCGGCTCGGCGTTAGGCCCGGATGAGGTGGATATGGCCGGTGGTGACGCGTCCCAACGCCTTGACTCGGCAATCAATAAACCCGCGAATATCAACAATAAAATGATGAGACCCATGCCTGCAATAAACAGAAAAATCCCATTGGCGCGCCATATGAATTTAAAAACTCTATTGTCTTCCATGCGGGCATCCTTCCCCATATTTATGTTTGGTTTAAGACGCACAGGGGGGGCGCGCGCAAAAGCCTATCTGCGCTTTGCAGCATATCCTGCGAGGGCAAGTAAAAGCCGCGACACGATAGAGTCGATGGGCGCACCCGCTGTTTTCGACGCGCGTTCCGCCGATTGGCATTCCGCCAATGTGCGTTTCAACATGCGTAATCCCCAAATATCCAATTGTTGGGAAAAGCTACGCTCTTGCATGGCAAAGACCGGGGGCCTCAAAGACTTCATGGCTTGGCCTTTGGGCAATCCGCCGTCAATTGCAATCGCGGCCTCGGTTAGGCGCATGATTTGCCTTTGCAGACCGAATAAAATGCCTATGGGGCTGACCTTGCCCGCCACAGCGCGGCGGTAACTGGCGTCCATGGCATCGATCTGCCCGGATAAAGCTTCGGTCACAATCGTATCAATAGAAGCCGATTGCCCGCCCGCCGCGACGGCTTGAATATCGGACAAGCTGACAACCGCGCCCTCCACTTTGCCATAGCCTTTATAGAGCGCCATTTTTTCAATTTCTCCGGCGGCCAGCGCGTGATCCCCTTCCAACAGGGGTAACCAATTTTCCAGCGCGTCGGGGGTAATGGTGATTTTCAAGGCCCCCAACCCGTCGCGAACCTGCCCGCGCAAATCATTGGCATTGGCGGCGTAACACCCGACGGCGGCGAAATGTTTGGACGCCTCCACCGCTTTGCGAATAGCGGAGCGCGGCGTCATATCTCCCGCTTCGATAATAAGTTTGGCCTCTGCGCGGGCCGGGTCCGTATCAAACCCTTTGATGAGTTTTGCAATCGCGGCGGCTTGGCGTTCATGGTCAAGGCGTAGGCGGACCAATCGTCCCCCGCCCAGCAGGCTCATCGCGCTCATTTCATCGGCAAGTTTAGCCGGGTCCCCCGAAAGGTCATCTGCCGTAATCAGGGTGGAGCCAAAGGTCGGGTCGACATCCGGGACAAAAATTTTAGAGAGCGCCGCCCCGCGGGATTTCACACGTCCGCGATCCGGCCCGAACAGCAAAACGCCAATAATATCGGCAGGGGGCGCGCCCAGAAAACGGTTTTGCCGCGCGCCGGTAATTTTCATTTTTCAGCTTTTTTAGCGTCATCCGCGAAATGACGCGCAAGTTGGACAATGAGTTTATCCGCGGCTTCTTTGGCGGATTGCTCCACGCCGACATTATCGGCGGTGATAACCCCATAGGGTCCGGCGGGGGCACCGAAAGTCACAACAGATAAGGCGCGTCCCGTTTTCGCGGTTTTCCCCGTTTTCGCATCGACGAGTTTCCATTTTGCCGTCACGGTCACATCATATCGCGAGGCGACGTCTCCACTGGTCAAGCCCAGTCGGGTCCGTCTGTAGGTCGGTGTGATTTTCAGCGTATAAGGCGCGGCTTGGCTGCCGTTGCCCAACCTGTCGCGAAGGCGCTGGGTCACGAAAAATCCCGCTTGATTATTCACCACATCAGAGGATTTATCCATCTCAATATTCATATTGGCCAGCGGCGCAGTGCTGCCCGCTGTGCCGTGCATGGGGGTAAAGCCGCAGCCCGATAGAACAGCCGAAACCAGCAGAGCGAAGGATATAAAGAAAGGGCGCATCATTTCGCCACTATATTCACGATACGGCCCGGTACAACGATGACTTTTCTTACAGTTGCGTCACCGATTGACCTTTGCACAGCTTCATCCGCCAGCGCGCGTTTTTCTATCTCGTCTTTCGGCATGTCTTTTGGGATGTTCAATTCGCTGCGGCGTTTGCCGTTGACCTGCACGGGCAGGGTGATGGTGTCGTCCACCAACATGGCTGGGTCAACGTTCGGCCATGGCGCGTGATAGACCAAGCCCTCGCCGCCCAATTTTGACCAACATTCTTCGGCCAAATGCGGCATGAAGGGCGCGATGGCGCGGATGAGAATGCCGAGGGCTTCCAGACGGGCTGCGTCTTGGGCTTTATATTTCCCGAGGGCGTTGGTCAGTTCATAGATTTGCGCAACGGAAGTATTGAAACGGAAGGCTTCGATGCCAGCCGTGATTTTCTCCAGTGCGCGATGCGCCAGTTTGCGCAGCTCCAGCGCGTCGCCTGACGTGTCTGCGGCAATTGATAAAGGCCCGCCCCCTGCGGTGGTTGTCTCAATGAGGCGCCAGACCTTTTTCTGGAAATTCCAAGCGCCGTTCACACCCGCATCCGTCCACTCCACATCCCGCTCGGGCGGGCTGTCGGAGAGGACAAACCAGCGCGCGACATCCGCGCCATAGCCTTTGATGATAGCTTCGGGGTCGACCGTGTTCTTTTTGGACTTGGACATTTTAATAATGTCGCCTTTAAGAACGGCTCGGCCTGTAGGCAGATGAACGAAAGTGCCGTCATCGTTAGAGTCGACATCTTCGGGCAAGACCCAACTGTCTTTTTCTATTTTCTCATCCGCTAATTGATAGGTCGCATGGGTCACCATGCCTTGCGTGAAAAGCCCCGCAAAAGGTTCGCCGCCTTCCACATTCAACAATCCGCAATCAATTAATCCGCGCGTAAAGAACCGCGCGTAGAGCAAATGCAAAACGGCATGCTCCACGCCGCCGACATATTGATCAACGGGCAGCCATTTGCTGGCCGCCTCCCAATCCATGCCGTCTTCATTTAGTGACCCCGCGAAAGCGGCGAAATACCAAGAGCTATCTCCAAATGTATCTAATGTGTCGGTCTCGCGCTCGGCCGCTTTCCCGCAGCTCGGGCAGGTGACGCCTTCGGACTTCCATGTAGGATGATGATTGAGCGGGTTACCCGGTTTGTCGAAACTAATATCATAAGGCAGCTCAACCGGCAGCTGATCTTCCGGCACAGGGACGGAGCCACAGCTCTCGCACTTAATAACGGGAATCGGGCAGCCCCAATAGCGCTTGCGGGAGACCCCCCAATCACGCAGGCGATATTGCGTCACGCCTTCGCCGAGACCCATTTCAGAGATTTTGGCAATCGCGGCAGAAATACCCTCGGCTTTACCCAACCCATTCAGGAAGCTGGAATTAAACAAAGTCCCTTCACCCGTATAGGCTTCTTTTATATCCCGGTTACCCCGGCGAAGGCCGGGGTCCAGAGCGTCTGCAGCTTGAGCTTTAAGAGACTCTGGATCCCAGCCTTCGCTGGGATATTCGGAATTAGGTTGGATGACTGGAATAACAGGCAAATCATATTTCCGCGCAAAATCCAGATCGCGCTGGTCATGTGCAGGACACCCAAAGACCGCACCCGTACCGTAACCCATAAGCACAAAGTTCGCTATCCAGACGGGGAGGGTGATGCTCTCGTCGAATGGATGCTTCACGCGCAAGCCTGTGTCGAAGCCGAGTTTTGGTGCTGTGGCAATATCGGCTTCGGATGTACCAATTTTGGCGCATTCCGCGCGAAATGCTTCTGCTTTAGGCAAATTATTTGCTAGCCACTTAGAATATGGATGGTCTGGAGATAGCGCTAGAAAGCTAGCACCAAACAAGGTGTCAGGACGGGTAGTAAATACCTCTATTCCACCATCTTGGTCCGTCGCTAACGCTTCATCAAACAACTCTTTCTCAGGAGAAGTAGTCTCAGTATTTTCAGCAAAGTCGAACCAAATTGACGCGCCCTCGGATTTCCCAATCCAGTTCGCTTGCATGGTCCGAACTTTCTCGGGCCAACGATCTAATCCGTCTAAACCTTGCAACAAGTCTTCGGCGTAATTTGTGATTTTATAGAACCATTGGTCCATGTCGCGCTGCTCGACGACGGCGCCGCTGCGCCAGCCTTTGCCGTCAATGACCTGCTCATTGGCCAGGACCGTATTGTCGACGGGGTCCCAATTCACTTTGGCGGTCTTGCGATAGACCAAACCCCTTTCCCAAAATTTCAGGAAAATGCGTTGTTGTTCTTTATAATAGGCCACATCAGACGTCGCGAATTCGCGGGACCAATCCAGCGCAAAGCCGAGGCGCTGCATCGGGGCGCGCATTTCGTCGATATTATTATAGGTCCAATCCTTTGGGTGGCCGCCTGTGGCAATCGCCGCATTTTCCGCGGGCATGCCGAAACTATCCCAGCCCATCGGATGCAGCACTTCGAACCCTTGCGCTTTTTTATAGCGCGCGACGACATCGCCCATCGCGTAATTGCGCACATGACCCATGTGGATGCGCCCCGACGGATAGGGAAACATTTCCAGCGCGTAGAACTTTGGCTTATCGCTCTTGTCATCCGCGCGATAAATATCGCGTTCAGCCCAGATTTTCTGCCAGCGCGGCTCTACATCGGACGGGTTATATTTTTCGGTCATGGACTAACGGCTCGAAAGGTAAATCAGATAAGCGATGCCTATAGCAGATGGGTGCAGGGCCGCTAGGGCTTATCATAGGCTGGAATTGAAAACCCGACGCCCTTTGGGAGGAGAGGGCGGGGCGCGGCCCATAAAAAAACCTCAGCTTTTCAACCGAGGCTTTTTGATATTCGTTTTGCCGTGTACTGGCCGCTATCGCGAATCTTCCGTCGCGATGAAAAGCTGACGGGCGCGGGTCAGGATGGAGTTTTCAATCTGACGGGCTGTATCCGCGTCAACATTTGCATCTTGCCACCCACCCGCGGTGCGGGTTTGTTTAAAGACGGAGACTTTCAATCCATCTGCGCGCAACTTTGTATCCAAAATATAGACCGTCGCTTTGAAACGCTCATTCGGAACGGCCGGGTTGGCGTACCAATCCATGATGATAACGCCGCCAAACGGATCAACCTGATCTAAAGGCATAAAGTCCAGCGTCTCCAGCGCCGCGCGCCATAAATAGCTGTTCACGCCCAAATTGGGCGCAGCCGTCGCCGCGTTAGAGTTAGCCTTGGAACTGGAGGCACACGCGCCCAAAAGGACGGTCGTAGCGAGAACGGCGGCGAGTGTAGTTTTCAAAGTCATCTTCGGGGATCCCAAATGCAAATCTGTGTCAAACAGGTCACTGATGCGGCACCGGGCAACATCAAGTGAAATGTCCTTAAACCGCTCCGCACGCCGCGACTAGGCTGCGTTTCATAAATTTGCGGCAAGATTTCAGCCGAATTTCCGCTTTAAACCACTTTCTGCGCATCTCCGGGTAAAATCAGCCTATGGTAAACGCGTGTTAACACTTTTTTAGGGCGCAGCGGCCAAAGGTTAACGTGACGTCAATTTCTTTTGAGCCCAGAGACTTGTTCATGCCTTCAAAGCGTTTTTTATCGACGGCGGCCCCGCTTGCTATTTTGGCTTTGGCCGGAATGGGACTCGCGACGGCGCAGTCCAGCTCGCCTTTTGCCTCAAAGTCACGTGCGCAAGCCTGGGAGCAGCAACCGGCCCCGCAAGGCGCGCCGGTTCAAGCTTGGAACGCCCCCGCATATCAGGCCCCCGCATATCAGGCACCTGTACAAAACACGGCCTATCGCGCCCCAACCACATCACAAATTCCGTCGTCAATACCGTCCTCTGCGGATGCGCCGATTATGACGCGACCGCGTCGGTCAACGACTTTGGCTCCGTCTATGCAGGCCTATTCCTCTACAACGCCGCCAAAAACCTTTGGCGGTCAGCCCGCTCCGAAATATAGCGCTTATAATGTGCCGAATATGGCTGGCTCTTCTCTACCGCCAGCCCCCGCGCCGAGCGCGGTTCCGCCCACCGGACCTGCCCACAGCGGGTCTGCTTATGGCTACACACCAAGCGCAAGAGCGGTGGCCCAAGCACCGGATTTTGGCACGCCAACGCCGCCGCAACCTCAAAGCGCGTCCCCTTCTGCCGCGCCTTCATCCGGCAGTCCTTATGCGCCGCAATCGGGTGCACGGACCCAAGCTTGGGACACTCAGCCCACGGCCAGCTATCCCGCGCCTGCCTATCAAAGCCAACCGCCGCAAGCGCCGGTTTATCAGGCTCCGGCCCGTCAAAATCCAAACTACCAAACTCAGGGCTATCAAGCCCCCGCACAACCAAACGGATATCCGCCCAATGGTTATGTCCCTTCACAGCAAAATTATGGCTATCAATCCTCTACGCCGCCGACGGGCGCGCCCTATCCGGGCGGTCCCTATGCGCCTGCGCCGACACAATCCCGCAGCTGGTCTGATCGTCTCGGCTTGCGCAACATTGCCACTCTTATAAAGGGGAAGTTGATTTTGGGTGCGGCGGCTACAAATCGCGAGCAGCCGGAAAACCAGTTTGGCCCCGAAGACGGGTGGTCGGATGACCAAATCGCAGATGCGGATATCGAAGTTGAAGTCAGCGCCATTACGGATGGCGGGCTGGAATATGGCGTCGTCCTTGGCGCGCGTGCGCAATATGATGGCTATCGCCGCGGCTTTGGCGGCCGTTTGCCGGATTGCCCGGCGGGCGTTGCCGGATGTTCCGGAACGACGGAGAGTTTGCGCGGGCATACTTCCGGGTTTTACAGTGCCGGTGAGGATCTGGCCGAAGACGCACAAGTTGCGCTCGAGTCCGCCCACATCTTCCTGCGCTCTGCTTACGGCGATGTCACCGTTGGACGTGATGACGGCGCGGCCTATCTCTTCTCTCTCGGCGCGCCGAGCTTGCTTGCCGTTGGGGCCTCTAATTCTCCCGTCGATTACACCGGATATGACAGTGTGAAGACCGTTAATGATGCGTCGGGCTTTGCCGAAAAAATTACCTATACCTCACCGCGCTTGTTGGGCGATCAAATTGGCGTGGGTGTGCAGCTTGGCTTGTCCTATGCGCTGGATGCGGATGTCTGCGGCGTTGATTATTGCAATGGCAAAAATATCGCCGGGGTTATCCAACCTGAAATCGAAGATGTTCTGGAAGCGGGCCTTGCGCTTGACCGAACCTTTGCCAACGGATTACGGGCAGAATTAACCGGAACCTATGCGCGTGGATCGGAACGCTCTGGCGCGGCCGGACTGGATGATTTGGAAAGCTATGGCGCAGGACTCGAATTTGAATATGGCGATTGGACGCTCGGCGGGTCTTATCTACAATCAAATAATGGACTGCTGGACGGCGACTATACCGCCTATGACGCGGGGCTGACGTGGAAACCCGGCGCGCTCGGATTTACGCTGGGTTATGGTCATGCAGAAGATGACAATGTTGGCCTGACCTCTGATCAGGGGACATTCGGCATTACATATGACTTCAAAAACTTTACGCTTGGCACGGGGGTTCAATATGTGGATCGCGATGTGAACGGCGTCGCCGGCGGCGTCCCAACACCGCTGAACCAGAAAGCCACCAGCGTCTTTGTTCAGGGCGGGTTTAAATTTTAGGGGATTGAATTGACTCTTTTTCGTGGATTTTTGATTTTCAGTTTCATCAGTATTGTAATTTATACGGGTGTCACAATTTCCAACCATGGATTAAATTTATTGCCCGTCTTTTTTGGCGACATGAAAGCTATGGCGTGGCCGGGTCAATTTAATTTCGATTTTATGATGTTCTTGGCGCTCTCAGCATTGTGGACGGCGTGGCGAAACAAATTCTCCCCGGCGGGACTGGGTCTGGCTGTGCTCGCCTTTTTTGGCGGCATGTTGTTTTTAAGCGCCTATTTATTTATCCTGAGTTTGAAATCCAACGGGAGTCTCATTCAGGTCATGATTGGCGACCGTGTCGATAATATTATTGAACGGCCTTGAAACTATGAAACGCCATGCGTTTCCTATGCCTTCCGCCAACAAATTAAAT
>CALFWV010000195.1 GCA_937927825.1 uncultured Caulobacterales bacterium
TCGGGAAGGAGCGGCGCTTGTCATTGGAGCTTTGGGGGTAATGTCCTGATAGTTTGGGTGGCCTGACGCGAGCTTATTGGACCTCGACTGTCTAGTCAGTTGATTTCTGCTTAACAGAAATAAACGAACCGGTAGTGCAGAAAGGCGTCGTCGTGTGGGGCTTCTTGGCAAAAGCTGGGAGGGCTCAGAGCATTCGCAATACCGCATTCGCATTTCGCAGAGCCTAACCACCCACACGAACATCCCTTCTAATTCTAAACTGAGAGACACCGAAACGAAGACAACAAACAATCAAATCAACAACATCAGTCACACCGACACGTCCCGCAGGGACGTCCGGTGCCCATTCCGTAAAGGTCACGAATGAAAGCCAACATCGCTATTACGTGCAACCTTCACGGAATAGACACCGGGTGACGCTGCGCGCCATGTCGGTGTGACTAAAGTTATATATATATCAAACCTTTATTGTGCATTATTCAATCGCTCTGCGACCTCAATCGCGGCATATGTGAGTATGCCGTCACAGCCTGCGCGTTTGAAGCTCAGCAGGCTTTCCAGCATAATACGGTCGTAATCGAGCCAGCCATTTTGCCCTGCCGCCTTCATCATGGCGTATTCGCCTGACACTTGAAACGCGAAAGTCGGGCGGGCGAATTCTGCTTTGATGGCGGAGATAACGTCCAGATAGGGCATACCGGGTTTGACCATGACCATGTCTGCGCCTTCGGCCAAATCCAATTCGACTTCGCGCAGGGCCACGTCGAGATTCGCAGGGTTCATTTGATAGGTGCGCTTATCACCTTTCAGCGCAGCAGTTGTCCCAATCGCGTCGCGATAAGGGCCGTAAAAGCCAGAGGCGAATTTCGCGGCGTAGGAAAGAATGGCGACATCCGTATGGCCCGCATCATCCAACCCCTGCCGTACGGCTTCAATCCGGCCATCCATCATATCTGACGGGGCAACAATATCTGCGCCCGCATCGGCCAGCATAGCGCCGACTTTCGCGAGCATAGCGACTGTTGGGTCATTCAAAACGGTTTCGCCCTCCATCAACCCGTCATGACCGTGGCTGGTGTAGGGATCGAGCGCGACATCGACGATAACGCCTATATCGGGCACGGCCTTTTTAATCGCCCGAACGGCTTCGGGGACGAGGCCTTTAGGATTTGCGGCCTCCTTCGCCTCCTCACATTTTTGATCTGTTGAGATATGTGGGAAAATCGCCATGGCGGGGATACCCAAATCAGCGGCCTGTTGCGCTTGCTCTACAAGGGCTTTGACAGACAGGCGCTGCACGCCCGGCAAGCTTGGTATGTCGACTCGGTCCGGTCCGGCGTCAGACACAATCGTCGTCAGGACCAAATCCGAGATATCAAGACGCGTTTCGGCCACCATGCGGCGCATCCAATCGGTTTGGCGCAAGCGGCGCAGTCTCATTTGCGGAAAAACAGCCATTTTGGTCCTTTAAATCGTCTAGCTGGCACATAGACGCACCATAGGCTTTTGTCATTGGAAAAGCTGGAAATGTTGTATATGTGACGTGTGTCAATTTTGGCCTTTTGGGGCCGAGTAGGAAACAGGCATGGAAAACAACACCGTGAATTACCGAGCTGCCTTCGAAAAGGCTGTAGACACGGTCCGTGATGAAGGGCGCTATCGCATCTTCCGCGATATCCGGCGCAAGGCCGGCGCGTTTCCGCGTGCAACCTGGTTTAAGGACGACAATACTGAACAAGACATCACTGTCTGGTGCTCCAATGATTATCTCGGCATGGGGCAGAACCCCTGCGTGGTTGAAGCCGTGAAATCGGCTGTGGATGCGGCCGGGACAGGGTCCGGCGGGACGCGAAACATCTCCGGCACGACGCGTTATCACGTCCAATTGGAGCGAGAGCTGGCCAGCCTGCACCAGAAAGACGCCGCGCTTGTCCTGACGTCCGGCTATGTTGCGAATGAAGCAACTCTGGGCGTGATGAGCAAAATTCTACCGGGCCTCATCATCTTGTCGGATGAGATGAATCACGCGTCTATGATTTCTGGCATCCAGCGCGCGCGGTGTGAGAAGAAGATATTCAGGCACAATGATTTGGCGGACCTCGAAGCGAAGTTGAAAGAGATACCGGCAGATCAGCCTAAATTGATCGCTTTTGAATCGGTCTATTCCATGGACGCCGACATCGCGCCCATCAAAGAGATTTGCGATTTAGCGGATAAATATGGCGCGCTAACCTATATCGACGAAGTTCACGCGGTCGGCATGTATGGCCCGCAAGGCGGGGGCGTTGCCGAAGAACGCGGCCTGATGGACCGCATCGATATTATCCAAGGCACATTGGCCAAAGCTTACGGCATGGTCGGCGGTTACATCGCGGCTGATGCGGTGATTATTGACGCTGTGCGCTCTATGGCGTCCGGATTTATTTTCACGACATCTATCCCGCCGTCCACGGCTGCCGGCGCGCTGCGCTCTGTGAAAGTGTTGAAGCAAACCCCTGAAAAGCGGGAGCAGCATCAAGAGCGGGCAAACGCATTGAAGGCGCGTTTGCGGGCAGGAGGATATGACTTCATTGACGGCGAGACGCACATCGTCCCGCTGATGGTCCGCGACCCGCTCAAATGTCAGGCGATTTCTGATCGCTTGATTGAGAATTACGGAATCTACGCTCAGCCGATTAACTACCCCACCGTCCCGCGCGGCACAGAACGCCTCCGTTTTACGCCCAGCCCGTTTCATAGTGACTTGATGATGGAAGAGTTGATGGCGGCGCTGGATGTGGTTTGGGCAGAGTTTGGATTAAGCCGCGAGAAGGTGGCTTAGGTTGAAAGCCAAGATAACTTGGCTAACAGTTTTGAGTTTCGGCATTTGCGCTTGCCAAACCATAGGTCCTCAAGCCCGGAAAATCACATTAGCTGAGGCAAATGAGAATGGCGCGAATTATCGCGACCAAATGGTCAAGGTTTGCGGCTACGCGACCAATCAATTTGAAGATGTGCAAATAACAGAATTGCCAAGGAGACGTTTCGGGGACAAGGGGGTGGTCTTGGGAGTCAATTGGTCGGAAAAAGAACCAAGAACTGATGGCGCTGAAAAGCGTTGCATCACCGGAATGCTGGTTCCCATCGGTGGGTGGGAAA
>CALFWV010000196.1 GCA_937927825.1 uncultured Caulobacterales bacterium
CTGACTTTTTGCACTTGGGCTTTGCCTTGCGCCGGTAAAACATTGAGTACAACAAAGGTCGTCAGCAAGCCAATAATAACCAGCGTCACAAGAACTTCGACAAGCGTAAAGCCGTCTTCATTATGTCTATTTGTCATATCTAATAAGCCAATGTGTTAAGTTGAAGAATAGGCAGGAAGATAGCCGCCACGACCAGCAGTACAATACCCGCTAGCAGAATGATAATCGCAGGTTCCAGCAAGGTCAGAAAAACGGTTGTTTGCGCGTTAAACTCATCTTCCAAATAATCTGCGGATTTCGCAAACATTTGTCCCATATCGCCCGACGCTTCGCCGCCCATCACCATTTGCGTGACAAGCGGCGGGAAGACGCCGGTTTCTTTGAGGGCGGCCGACATGGGCGCGCCGGAGCGCACACGTTCGACCGCGCCGCTGATGGAATCGCGCATCACTGAATTGCGAAGCGTATGCTGCGCCGTGTCCATTGCCGCGAGCGCAGGTGTTCCTGCACTGACCAATCCGGCCATCGTTCGCGAAAACCGGGCAGCATTCACATCGCGGTTTAAACGGCCAATGAGGGGCATGCGTAATTTAAGGCCATCCCACCGCCGCCGAATTTTCTTATTTTTCAGCGCATATCGAAACGCAAAGACGGCAGCCATAATCACGGCCAAGAGGATTAATCCATAGCTTTGCAGGAATTCAGACAGCCAAATCGTCCCGCGCGTCAAGGGCGGTAAGTCCTGCCCAAAGGTGTCAAATTGTTCGACAACTTTCGGCACGACGAAAATCATCAACACAATAATCACAATGAGCGCGACGGCGCTGAGCACGATTGGATAGGCTGTTGCGCCAGCGATTTTGCGGCGGATAGCTTGCGCCGCTTCCAAATCATCTGCGAGGCGCAAAAGGACTTCCGGCAATTGACCCGACGTTTCCCCCGACGCGACCATCGCAACATAGAGGTCTGAAAACGCTTGAGGTTGACTGCGTAAGGCTTGCGATAAAGTTGCCCCCTCCACGACTTGGGAGCGGATTGAGAGCAAGATGCCCTTCATCGGGGATTTTTCAAATTGCAGGGCCGTGACGCGCAAGGCATCCTCAACGGGCGTTGCGACATCAATCAGGATGGCGAGTTGCCGCGTGGCGCGGGTTAAATCCCCATGTTTGATTTTCCCGGCGCCGAAACTCTTGGAATTCGAAATCTCTCCAGCTTTTATAGCTTTCTTGCGCGAGCGGTTGAGATCTAGCGGTGTTAGAGCACGCGCTCGAAGCAAGTCTCGGGCTTCACGCGCGCTTCCCGCCATTAGGGTCCCGGATCGTTTCACCCCGCCCGCATCAATAGCGTTATACTCAAACGCATCCATATTTAAATATTATCCGCGGTTTGTGCAGAGCAAACGCGAAGAACCTCTTCGGAGCTGGTTGAACCGGATAGGACCGCATCTGCGCCGCTTTGCAAGAGGGTGTGACGAGATTTAAAAGCGTAAGCGGACATATCCGTTTCCGATGCCCCGTCATGTATCATCTGGCGGAGGGTATCATCATTGATGACCATTTCATAAAGACCCAAACGCCCTTGATAACCTATGTTCTGACATTGCATGCAGCCAACCGCTTTGTGGAACGTCGCACCCGACCCAACGCCCAGCTCTGCACATTCAGAGGCGGTCGGAGAATAAGGTTGTTTACAATTTTCGCACAGACGGCGGACCAAACGTTGCGCCACAAGGGCTGTCACAGTTGAGGATAACAGGAACGGCTCAACCCCCATGTCTCGCAGGCGCGCGATAGCGGCGACGGCTGAATTCGTATGCACGGTCGAGAGAACCAAATGCCCTGTAAGCGCCGCTTGAACAGCAATCTCCGCAGTTTCGGGATCGCGAATTTCGCCCACCATGACAACATCCGGGTCTTGCCGCAAAATAGCGCGAAGCCCGGCGGCAAAGCTCATACCGACTTTATCATTTACTTGGGTCTGACCAATACCGTCCAAAGCATATTCAACAGGGTCTTCTACAGTCAGCACATTTCGCGTGCCATCATTCAATCGCGATAAAGCCCCATAAAGTGTTGTTGTCTTACCGGACCCTGTTGGACCGGTGACGAGAATAATCCCATTGGGCCGCCCCAGCATGGATTGGAAATCTTCCAACATCGCAGTGTCCATACCCAGCTCTGATAAACCAATGCCTTGGCTGTCTTTTTCCAAGATTCGCATTACCAACCGTTCGCCATGACGCGCGGGTAAGGTGGAGACCCGAACATCAATTTGACGCTCGCCAAGGTTAAATGAAAACCGTCCGTCCTGAGGGACGCGCTTATTCGCAATATCGAGCCTGGCCATAACCTTTACACGGCTGACCAGCACAGGTGCCAGACGGGCGGGTAATGAGAGCTTTTCCGTGAGAGTTCCGTCAATTCGGAACCGAACAGACAGCCGTTCTTCATAAGGTTCGACATGAATATCCGATGCGCGGGCCCGAATAGCTTCCTGCAATATCCCGTTGATGAGGCGAATAACAGGTGCGTCATCTGCATCATCCAAAAGGTCTGAACTTTTCGGAAGGCCGGACGCGAGTTGCGACAAATCTTCAGGGTCGCCAATTGCAGCATCGGCGGAGCGGGACAGGTCGGATTGCGCATAGGTTTTGGCAATCAGACGGGAAAACTCATCGGCGCTAATTGAGGACGGCCGAATAGGACGCCCAAACACACGACGCGCCTCCAACAAGGCCTCACGGCCGACACCGGGACGATGTGCCAAAACGGGTAATCCGCCATCCCCTTCGGCCACAACAACACCGTGCAGACGGGCGAAGCTGTAAGATAATGGAGGCGTCGCGATGGGATTTTCTGTGTCCATAAGTCGATAGCCTAGACTGTTGTATGCGTGCTGAAAAGCAACACTAAATTATATTTCAGTGACGTTCTTCCCTTGGAACAATAGGATTTAATTATCGTTAATCGATATTTTTTGTTGTTTTTCGATAAAATTCTGCTAGAGGCGATGCAAATTACAGGTTCTTTGAAGCGTTCGGGGGAATGTCATGCTGTCTATAAAAAATATCTCTAAGAGTTTCGGAGATGTCCATGCGCTTAAAAACGTGTCATTAGACCTGAAACCCGGTCTCTTTGGCCTGCTCGGCCCGAACGGCGCGGGGAAATCCACTTTGATGCGCACACTCGCAACCTTGCAAAAACCAGACACAGGCGAAATCACATTAGATAGCGTCGATATCGTATCAAACCCAACCGCCATGCGCTCGGCCCTTGGCTATCTTCCCCAAGATTTCGGTGTTTATCCCAAAATGAGCGCAAAAGCGCTTTTGGATCATATCGCTATTTTAAAGGGTGTCACGGACAAATCTGCACGGGACCAACAAATTCGATCCCTCTTGGAACATGTTAATTTGCTGACACACGCTTCGGCAAATGTCGCCACTTATTCTGGCGGCATGCGCCAGAGGTTCGGCGTTGCACAGGCCCTTCTTGGTAACCCCAAAGTCCTCATCGTGGATGAACCGACAGCAGGCCTCGACCCAACCGAACGACAACGCTTTCTAGACCTTCTCTCCGAGCAAGCCGAAACGAAAATCATTATTCTTTCAACCCATATCATCGAAGATGTTCGCGACCTCTGCACGGATATGGCTGTCATGGGGTCTGGCCAAATTGTAGCGCGCGGCGCACCTGAAGATCTCATCGGACGTATTGCAGGGAAGGTGTGGCGAAAACGCCTGCCGAAAGATGAGGCGGCAGCCATCAAGGCGCACAATAACTTCCTGTCATCACGACATTTGTCCGGCGGCGTGATCGTGACCGTTCTATCGAGTAGTTCGCCCGGAGAGGGCTGGGAGCAGGCCGACGCAATTCTGGAAGATGCGTATCATGCCCATCTCCACGGATTGGTTGGCAAGAAAGCGGAGCCAGTTGATGTTTAATCGTCTCCTCAAATTTGAACTTGGCTATCAGGCCAAGCAAATTGCCTTTTGGGTCGTCATGGTTGTCATGGCGATTTATGGTATTTTTATTGTTCTCATCCCGGATGTGTTTGGTTCCGGACTGGAGGGGTCACGCTTAAAGGCTAATGGGGCACAAATGATTGCAGGCGGCCTCGCTAATGCGTACCTCCCCGTCATTTTCTTTGGCGGTATATTCACTGTAACAGGGATTTTACGGGATAAGACGTCCAATATGTTGGAGATTGTTCACGCCACCCCGGTCTCTACCCGCGACATGACGCTATCGCGCATGATCGGCATCTTTGCGGTTATTTGCATTTCTCTTTTTGTTTTCCTGTTGATGCAATTCCTTGGACAATTCAGCCCATCTCTGGATGAACAAACGCTCGGACCGATTAATGCAATCTTTTATATTCAACCCTTCCTTTTATTGACGGTTATAAACGCGCTGTTCGTTACAGCCTTTTTCACGTTAATCGCAGGCCTAACCCAAAACCGCATGCTGGTATTAGTTTCAGCGATTGGCTTGTTCTTTTATGCGATTATGGTCGGGTTGACGAACACCGTGGACGCGCCAAAATGGTTGCAAGCTGTCGCAGACCCATTTGCCTCATTAGCCTATACGCTGGATACCGAATTCTGGAGTCCGGACGAGCGAAATTCCAAACTCCTGCCACTCACAGGATATGTCGGACTGAACCGTCTGGTTTGGACACTGATATCGCTGGCAACGCTGGCCTTAGTTTTCGGACGATTTAAACGCGGCTTGCTTTCCGGCAAAACAAAACTGCGTCAATTTAAGGGATTGGAAGCCACCGGCGAAGCCTATGTCGGCGCGCCTCAAAAATCCGGTTTTACCGCCGATTTAGCGGCGCTCCGGACCCGCACAAAATTTGAATATTTAACAACGGTGCGGTCAGTGCCATTCTTGATTCTCGCGAGTTTAGCGGCGGCACTTTTCGCATTCCTTATCATTGTGACAGTGTTTTTCTCGCCGCAGAAACTTGTTCCAACATCTATTTTCATGTCGAGCATTGGGTTCGGTAGCCTGTTAATTCCGATGATTTTAATCATCTCGTTTTTCTCTGCTGAGATTATGTTCCGTGACCGGGGCGCAAAATTCAACGAATTGCTGGATTCCTCCAATGTGTCTAATTGGCCGCTACTGACATCCAAATGGTTGGCTCTAATGGGTGTCGTGATTACGCTTTGCGTTTTGGGCATGCTCATAGGGATGTCTATCCAAGCCGTAACGGATGGTCCCCCTGTCGATGTGAATCTTTATCTACGCTTCACCTTCCTGAATGCTTTGCCAAATTATTTGTTCTTGGTGGCCCTCGCCATGATAGTGCAAATTTTTGTTCCCAATCGAATTGTTGGTATGATTGCGGCTGCCGGCGTAATTGTCGGGGTCAACTTCTTCATGAGCAATTTACCCTTCTATCATCCATTGATGGGATATGGAGGAACGCCACCGGGTGCCGTGTCTGAAATTTCTCCTTATGGGAATTGGATCCGGTTTCGTTGGTTTAACTTCTACTGGGGCATGTTTGTTCTTGCCTTTGCCGTATTGGGCGTCTGGCTCTGGCGCCGCGGTTTACAGGTTGGGTTAATTCAACGCTTCAAAGATATGCACAGCAAAATGAACCCCGTTTCTGGCGGTATAATGGCCTTGGCTATTGCGGGGTTTATCGGCGCTGGCATCTATATCTATCAAGCTTATGAGGCAGTTGATTGGAACAACCGCAAGACTCGCGAAGCGCGTCAGGTCCAAGCCGAAAAACTTTTTGAGCGGGAGAGAGACCTCCCCCGTCCCCATACCCGTGCAGTAAGTATTGAAGCCGACATTCATCCGAAACGGCAAGAAGCAACCGTCAAAGGCACTATGACGCTTCAAAATTCCAGCGGAGTAGACATCACCGAGCTCTATGTTCAACCGTCGACGCGGCACAAAGAAGATATGCGTGTCCTGACAATTGAGGGCGCGAGTGAAGTCACTGACGGCGAAAATGAAGACGGAGACAGCGTTAAAGACATCAATAAGTTTGGCGCACGTTTGTTCCGATTTGAGCCGCCGCTCACAGATGGCCGCACGGTAAAATTAGACTTCGAAGCATTTTTCCATTCTCCGCGCTTGGCGGATGGAAGCTCTGTCTCCAAAAACGGAACCTTTATGAACAACTATGGCAGTTTTGGCGGCAGCCCGCGCGTGGTTCCCATCTTTGGTCCGCCCGACAACCGCATTCAAAGCACAAAACGTCGCCGCAAGTTGGAGCTGGATGAGCTTCCAAAACTTCCTGAACCGACTGTTGAAGGCAGTGAAATAAACCTGTTTGGGTCTATCACTGGCCCGGCAGATCTCATCGATTTCAAGGGAAAAGTCTGCACTGACTCTCCTCAAATTCCGATTGCTCCCGGCAACCTGGTGTCTGAAGACATCTCCGACGGCCGCATTTGCCGGACTTATGAGACGTCGCAACCAATCAGTAATTTCTTCTCTATGTTATCGGGAGAATATGCGGTGACGAAAGACAGCTGGACTTCGCCAACAGGTAAGGTCATTCCCATCAGTGTCTATCACGCGGAACATCATGATTATTCTGTCGACCAAATGATAAAAGCTGTTCAGTTCAGTCTTGGGCATTACACAGATAATTTTGCGCCTTATCAATATGATTACGTCCGGATTATGGAGGTACCCTTTATCGGCTTCGCACAAGCGTTTGCGGGGACAATTCCTTATTCCGAGCAGGGATTTATTATGGATTCCGGTGATCCTGATGACATCAAAACTTTGGATAATACCTCCGCAACCACCATGCATGAGATGGGACATCAATGGTTTGCCCATCAAATTGTTCCGGGCCTGAGCCGCGGATTTAATGTCCTATCGGAAGGCCTAACCTCTTACGCGACGACGGATGCGTATGAAGCGATGTATGGATGGGATAAAACGCGCTATTACATTGAGAACGGCACCATCGCCCAGATGGAGGCCCTCGCCTTTATCGACAGCGAAAAGGAAGTGCCGTTGTCCAAAGCGCGCAATCAGCAATATCTGGTTTACAACAAGGCAGATTGGGTGCTCTGGGGTTTGAAACATTATATCGGACCGCAAAACCTCCGCGATGCCATGAAAGGCTTTTTAGACGATTGGGGACTAAAGGGTCCGCCTTATCCCACGACGGCCACACTGACCAAAATTTTGAAAGACGCCGCCGGACCGGAATATGAGCAATATATCACGGATCAGTGGGACCGCATGGTCTGGTGGAAATTCAGCCATGGTGAAGACGGTCCAACCGTTGCGGAAAATGCGGATGGAACGTGGCGCGTCACCATTCCCGTAAACACCGATAAAAACATCAAAACCGAAGACATGAAAACCTCTGAGAGTTGGGCGGATATGGACGGTGAAGTCCTGAACGAACCTCTGGAAATTGGTTTTTATACGGACGAGCCAAAAAAGCTGTGGAGTGCTTGGACCAATCTGGAACAAGTCTGGGTTACGAAAACCAATCAAGTCTTCACATTTGATGTATCCGAGAAGCCAACACATATCGCTTTCGATCCCCGCCGCCTGATGCAAGAGCGCAATGTCGGAGATAATGTCAGTACCGTAAGCGAGGCACCTGCCTTAACGCGATAGGAAATCCAGTTGACGTGATATTATCAACCGCTTCCCTACGAAGCGGTTGAATTGTTTTTAGCACTCAAACGCAAGGCTGCGTGCTGCGACTTGCCCCTCTGCATCTACGCTGTTAAGGCGCGCTCATCTTTGTAATAAGATGTTTCTGATTTAAGGACCGCCACCATGAAAATGAACGGCAATGAAATTCGCCAAGGCAATATCATCAAGCACCAGGATACGCTTTGGGTTGCGGTGAAATGTAATGCAGTCAAACCCGGCAAAGGCGGCGCGTTTAATCAGGTTGAGCTGAAAAATCTCCTCGATGGACGCAAGCTCAATGAACGTTTCCGCGCAGCAGAAACGGTTGAGCGCGTACGTCTCGACCAGAAAAAGCACACCTATCTTTATCCCGAAGGCGACATGCTCGTCTTTATGAACGCTGAAAATTACGAACAAATTATGCTGCAAGCTGAATTCATCGGCGACCAAGCGCAATATCTCACCGACGGTATGGAAGTCGAAGTTGAATTTTATGAAGAGCGGCCCATCACGATTGCGCTGCCGGAGCAGGTTGTCCTCGAAGTTGAGGACACCGAGCCTGTCGTAAAAGGCCAAACAGCGGCCAATTCATATAAACCCGCAACATTATCTAATGGCGCGCGGACAACTGTGCCGCCATTCGTCGGCGTTGGCGAGCGCCTCGTGATTAACACAACAGATGGATCTTACGTGAAGCGTGCGGATTAGTGAATCAGCGTCAAGCCTTCAATGCGAGTTATTTAGCCACATATGAAAACCCGGCTCGCGCTAAATTTATTCATTGTGCAATATTGCTCTTTGGGGTGTTTTTAGCGTTATTTTCTTTAAGTGCTTCCCTTTGGTTGGTTGTTCTAATTACTCCCCTTCTCACTTGGATTGCTTTTTTGATTGGCGACCAATGTCTGAATAAGAAAGAAAAATCATGAGCGGAATGTCAGCTATCATGACCGTCATGCAGACGGCGGCGCGGAAAGCCTCCCGGAGGCTGCTTCGCGATTTTAACGAGGTCGAGCATTTGCAAGTGGCCCGTAAAGGCCCTGCGGATTTCGTGTCGCGTGCGGATAAGCAATGTGAGGAAACCCTCGTCGAAATGCTGTCCGAAGCCCGTCCGGGATATAGCTTCCTGTTGGAGGAGGGCGGCGAGATTGACGGTTCTGACAAGACCCATCGCTTCATCATCGACCCGCTGGACGGAACGACCAATTATCTCCATGGTATTCCCCATTTTGCCATTTCCATCGCATTGGAACGCGAGATCGACAACAACCCGCGCGAGATTGTGGCGGGCATGGTCTATAATCCCATCACGGATGAAATGTTCATGGCGGAAAAAGGCAAAGGCGCTTTTGTCAATGACGGCACGCGCGGCGGGGCCGATCGCCGCCTGCGTCCCGCACGGCGCGATGTGTTTCAAGACAGTCTGTTCGCAACAGGCATCCCGTTTTTGGGACGCCCCGGTCACGCAAAATTTTTGAAAGAATTGCATAAAGTCATGGGCTCCTCCGCCGGTGTGCGCCGTCTGGGCGCGGCGAGCCTTGATCTCTGCTGGACGGCTGCCGGCCGGTATGACGGCTTCTGGGAACGCGGGCTTCAGCCGTGGGATGTCGCCGCGGGTATCCTTATCGCGCAAGAGGCGGGATGCGCCGTCGAATCCCTGTCAGGCAGCGACTCCCCCTATATCGTCGACCCCCTCGTCACGAACGCAGCGCTACTGCCCATGTTGAAAGAGCGTTTGGCGGGTTAATTTAAAGGTCACACCATCGCAAACGCGTTGAAACGATAATTTCAACATGGTTTGGTCGGTGTCCTTTGGCTGAAAGCAAGGGTTTTTACGAATGTTATCCTGCACAAGGACGCAGTAAACTATGAGAGGTCACACCGACGCAGCTCGGAGAGTTGCCCGGTGCCCATACCCTGAAGGTCCGGCAAAAGCCGTGGCTTCGGTTAAACCACCAAGGCTCATCCACCAGGTCCAGTCTGACAAGCTATTTCCTTCCGCCATTTTCACGGAACGGGTACCGGACGTCCCTGCGGTCCGCGACGGTATGACGAAATATTTTTGTTCTGCGTGTCTCTGTCGTTTCGTTTGCTCTCTTATTCGAATTAAGGTGGGATGTTCGCGTGGGTGGTCAGGCTCTGGTGCAAACCAGCGTTAAAAGTGTATGTTTTCGAGCCCTCCCGGCTTATTGCCAGAAAGCCCCACGCGACGACGCCTTTTCGCACTACCGGCCTAGCTGGACAGTCTCGGTCCAATAAGCTCTCGATAGGCCACCCAACTCCACTGACGTTACCCAGCTTCGTCCAATGACAAGCGTCGCTCCTTTCCAGCCAAGCCAACGTGCACATGGCCGCCCGTTGAAAGAAGACAAGAATAAATATGACCCACAAAACCCAAGTCGAGGATGGAGTTTCTGAAGTTTTTTATAAGTCGTTGGAAGGCGAAGATTTTCTGTTTCTACATAGGGGCAGAAATCAGGGACACATCATCACCCGTGATGATTACTGGACACTGGCATAAGTCTGAATATCCGGCGCACCTGCCAAACAGGGGCCTAGTTTTGGTTGCGCGGCGAGGAAGTAATCTGTTTGCCCGTGAGCGGATAAAGCGGCTTTATCTTTGTATTTTTCCATAAAGACATATTCGCCGCCCTCTTTAGATTTGTAGAGCTCATACAGGACGCAACCGGGTTCATTCGCAGTGACCTGTTCGACCAAGGCTTTGGCATGGGTTTCGAATTCTGTTTCCATGCCGGATTTGACAGTCAATTTTGCGACAACAGCAATCATAATACTCTCCAATAATTTCAGCCAGCGTGCCCTATTCTCCCCCATAAAAAAAGGGGCAAGCCAAGGCCTGCCCCTTCCTCCCCAAAGTGTCGGATGGGTCTAACGCTGAACGCGTCCCGATCCGTCACCTCCCATAAGCGCTTCAACCTCTTTACGGTTCACGCGGTTGAAGTCACCCAAAACGGAATGTTTCAGGGCACTGCCGGCCACAGCGAATTCGAGGCTTTGCTGACGGTCTTCATAGAGGTTCAGCCCGGCGATAAAGGCAGAGGCGAAGCTGTCGCCGCCGCCGACGCGGTCAACGATGTCTGTCAGCTCATATTTCTTGGATGACAGGAAGCCGTTTTTGCGGTCCCGCATACAGGCGGACCAGCCATTAATATTGGCGTTCACCGCCGCGCGGAGCGTAATCGCGATGGTGTCCATACCCGGATAAATATCGAGAACTTTCTGAGACAGCTCTTCATATTTGGACAGGTCGAGATGGCCGGAGCCGCTTTCGACATCAACGTCGACAGAAATGCCGAGAGACTTCTGGCAATCTTCTTCATTGGCAATGCCAACATCGACATATTTGACGAGGTCTTTCATGACTTCCGGTGCGGTCTTGCCATATTTCCACAGCTTGCCGCGGAAGTTAAAATCACAGGACACAGTGAGGCCCGCTTTTTGCGCGGCTTGCACACATTCCATGGACAGGTCAGCGGAGCCTTGCGACAGGGCCGGGGTGATGCCCGTGATATGCAGCCATTTCGCGCCTTTGAAGATTGTTGGCCAATCAAAGTCACCGACTTTGGCTTCACAAATAGAGGACGCCGCGCGGTCATAAATCACTTTGGACGCCCGTTGGTTCGCCCCTGTTTCAAGATAATAAATGCCAACGCGGTCACCTTGGCGTTTGACGTGCTGCGTATTCACGCCCAAGGCGCGGAGCGAGTTGATTGCGCTTTGCCCGATATCGTTATCCGGCAATGCGGAAATGAAACCTGCATCTAAGCCATAGTTACAAAGGGAGACGGCGACGTTGGCTTCCCCGCCACCAAATGTGGCTTCAAATGCCGGAGATTGGAAAAAGCGCTCATAGCCATTCGTCCGCAGACGCAGCATGATTTCGCCGAAAGATAGAAAGTCAGTCATAGGTAGGTCCTCTTACGCGTTTGCGATGGCGATCGCGTCTTTTGCTAATTTTGTGATGGCCGCGAAATCACCGGCTTCGATGGCCGCCGCAGGGGTGAGCCAAGAGCCGCCGCAGGCAATCACGGCGGGCACAGCTAAATATTCGTGAAGATTGGCCGGACTGACGCCGCCAGTCGGCATAAAGCGCATGTCGCGGTAGACGGCCGATAAGGCCTTCAGCATTTTCGGGCCGCCCACGACTGATGCCGGGAAAAGCTTGACCAGTCCAAGGCCCATATTCCGAGCGAGGAGAGCTTCCGACGGTGTCGCGATGCCCGGTAGGATTGGAATATCGGCGGCTTGGGCCACTTTGACAGAGGCCGGATCAAGACCGGGCGAGACTATAAATGTGGCGCCGCGGCGAATAACTTCTTGGCTTTGATCCGCACTAAGAACCGTCCCTGCCCCGACATGGGCATGGGGAAATTCTTTAGCAATCGCTTCGAGGCAATCAAGTGCTGCGTCCGTCCGCAAGACAACTTCGAGCACGTCCAGACCGCCCTCGAGCAAGGCTTCTGAAATTTTCAGGGCTGTTTTGGAGTCGTCTGATTGGACCAAAGGGACAACCCGTTTAGCTTCCAATGAGTTTAACAGTGCGCTCATTAATCTTTCCTCTGTTTTGTTTGCACAGGGAATGAGGAAGCACGCCGCGCCCCAAAACTTTCCCTGCAATCTTTTTATTGACAGTTCCATATTTGGAACTTAATTCCTTATTTGGAATAGTGATGAAATCCATACCGATTGTCAAGCCTTGCGCCGTGGTTTTCTAGACTGAAAGACTCAAAATTTATGTCCTCTCTTGCCAATGCTTTTCACATCATCGAGCATGTCGTGGCAGAGCAAGCCAATGGGCTGAATTTTACGCAAATTCTGAAGCGTTCGAGTTTACCGCGCTCCAGCGCGCATCGCCTTTTGAAAGAGCTCACCGCGCTGGGTGTGCTTACATATGAGCCAGAGACAAAGACCTATCGCGGAGGATTTTCTCTCGCCGCATTGGGCGCGCAGGTCACATCCAATTTGGACATTCGCCAAGCTTGTCGCCCTGCCCTGAAAGCCCTGCATGAAACAGCGGGGAATGTTGTAACGCTCAGCATTTGCGGTGAGGATAGCGGCATTTATATTGATAAGATTGAAGCCAGTGATTTTGGCCTGAGGCTGCATTCCGAAATCGGAAAATCCTTTCCCCTTCACTGTACCGCAATGGGAAAAGTGCATTTGGCACACGGGTCCGATACGCTGCGCCGACGGGTTCTGAGCGGCAAATTGGAAGCCTATACCGAGGCCACGATTACGAAACCTAAGGACCTCATGTCGGAGCTGGAACGCGTCCGCACGCAAGGCTATGCGATTGACGATGAGGAAATTTCACGCGGGCTGACCTGTATCGGCGCACCTATTTTTGGTCTCAATGGCGAGGTCATTGCCGCGATGAGCCTTACAGCGCCAAGCCATGTTTATGAAAACGGAATTTCCGGCACGGTCCTGCAATCCGTCTTGGCGCACGCAAAACAAGCGTCACTGTCCTAACGATCAGGCGGCCGGTTTGCGCGGAACCATCTTCAATTCATATTCGGCCAAATCGCCAAATTTAATCGTCGATTTCGTGCCCACGTGAGATTGATGCACGCCCGTTATCGCGCCGCTGGAAATTAAACACGTCTCCGGCAAGTCGATTTTCCCTTTTAAGCTGATGAAGTGATTCAGGATAAATCGCAGCGCGCCCAATGGTCCGTTTTCTCCTAAATTTGGCGTTGCACGGCCAATCTCGACATCATCAATGGTCAACACGACATCTATTTTCGACAAATCCTCCAAGATAGACAGCGGCGCTTCCGGTCCCAGAACCACACCCGCATTATTACCAAGATCGGAAATGATAGAGCCCGGCCCCAAGTCATTGACCAAGAGGTTTGGCGAGCTGGCAATCTCTGCGCCCAAATGAACGCGGGAAATAAAGGCATGTGTCTCTTCGACAGTTTCGAGTGGCTTATCTAATTTGTCCAAATCTTTGAGGACAAAAACAAGCTCTGCCTCATACGCCGCGAAGCCGCCTTCAAAGACCGTAACTTCAAGCGAGTCGCCCGTTTTAACTGTATAGCGTTGGTCAGCGAACATCGGTCCGGCCAGCCAATTTGTCGGGAATTGCGCGCGCCATTTCTCCGGAACACCGCCGACTTTAAACCCGATGAGATCCGAGTCCCATTTAGATATCGCATCCATCTGCACGGCATAGGCCTGGTCTAATGTTTGCGGTATATCCGCTGGAAATCCTTTTATCGGCTGACAGGCTCGGCGCGCGAAAAGGACGGCATCCGAAATTGGTTTTGCATTAAAATTTTTCATAGAGTTATCTTGATATACGCTTGGGTTAAAATTTATTTCTGTGCCGCAAGATGCGTGTCAGAATGAAAAAGTTTGAAGGGCCCCGTCCAACTCATCGTTTTTCCATTGACGTCAACACTATGTGTTCCGTCCGGATTATCTTCTGCACCCAAACCGAGGCCGACAGTCTCGCCAGCTTTCGTTTCAATCAAGATAAATTCGGCGGCGCCGCTCTCAAAATGAGAGACGGATTTCACCTGACTGTAACTTCCAATCGTATATTCGGCGGTTGGGTTATAATCTCCATGGGGCTCAATAATCGACGCAAAAGAAACACCGCCGGTGGTCTTTGCGCGGAGCATAAATCCAGGCTCAGGTTTCAAGCTGAAATTCGGATCATTCGCGCCAATCTGTGTGAAGACAATTTTAGTGTTCTCCGGAACAGAAGATGTGAGGGAATAAAATTTCTGGTCCAGCAGCCAAGTGACTTGCGATATCTCGTTCACAGGGTCAGCTTCCGCGACTTTCCAAAGATACTGATAACCATTTTTTGTGCCCAAGGGTGAGCGCGACAAAGGGTCGGCCTGAAGCTCAAAATTGGTGTCAATCAAATGACCATTATAATGAAACGGCAAATCATAACTATGCGTGCCGTCTGCGTGCCCCTCGACAAGATCAATAATGATGGGGCCGGAGAAGGCGGCGTCTTCAATCATTGCGACGGTCCGGCCAATCCGAACATCGTCATAAGCCGTTGAGATTTCCGCAGAGGTCCCCTTCAATCCATCCTCATTGACGAAGCGCCCTAATGTCGGTGCATGTTGATTTCCAATGCGCACGTCCCCGTTAAAGTGGCTGGTTTCATCAACGACTAGCGCATTATGCGCGACGGTTTGTTTAGCGTATTTATTATTTTCTGGCAGATAATGCCCGCCATATTTGGCTTCAATATTCAAGAAACGCGCGGCGCCATAATCCCGCAAAATTTCGTGTCCCGCATCATAGACAAGGATGCCCATCTTATCGAAATGCCCGTGGCCAAGACCTTGCGATGTATTTTTCGCAACCAAAACCAAGCCATTCGGATCGGCCGAAGCCCGGAGAATATCGAGCGCACCTTGGTCGCCGTTTTGACCGTCACCCATACGCATAGACTTATAGTCAAATGGTGTCGCTTTTCCGGCCGCCAGGTCTTGAGACACCTTCCGGCTCTCGGGCGTCAGAACAAAGGTATCTTGTTCTGCCGCAATGGACAGCAAGCCGGTATCCCCCGTGAGATCATAGACAATCGCAACGGCGTGGACCAGCTCATCCGTTCGAATACCTTTTTCTTTAATGGCATCATTAATAGGAAAGAAAAGTCCGCCATAAGCTTGATGAATTAATCCGTAGGTCGCTTTTTTTAAAATGCCGTCGCGTTTTTCGAAAATCTTCTGTTCCGGATTATTTTTCTCAACGGCTTGAGCAAAGATGACGAATGGCTTGAGCGCGAAGCGGTGATAATAAGGGCCTTCATTATAATATCCATCCGGCGAGAAGAGGACGTCCATTTGCTTGAGGAAGCCCGCCTCCCCGGATTTATCCAACCCCATCAAGGCCTGCTCGACATAGTCTTCATCACCAATGGCATAGCCCGTCAGGCCGACCGCTGCGGTTGCCCATGTCCCGTGATTATGGACCTTGTTAAATGTCTCTGGCGCCCCGACGGATAAGAAATCGGCCATATTACGGAGGAGGTCCGTTTCAATTTTCTCTCTTTCATCCTCTGACAATGTCTCTTTGATTGCACTATAGGTTTGAGAGATATTCAGCAGGAACATGCTTTCATTTAAATTTTGCCAGAACATTCGCCCGGGAGATTGTTCTTTCTTGGCCGGATGTAAGTCCCACTGCGGATAGACCTCCGCATAATCCAGCATAGCTTGGCCGGCGAATTCAGCATATTTCTTTTCGCCGGTCAGTTTATAGAGTTGGCCAACATCATAGAGCATAAACCCATTCGCTTTGTGCGTTTCATGGGTATATCCGCCGCCCGGATCTTTTGGCACGGGGATGGTGAGAGGCGCTGCCATGGCGACATCCAATTTCGCCTGAGCCATCTTCAAAGTTTTATCAAACCCCGAAACAGATTGAGAGGATTTATATGTGTTTGTCATTTGGGACGGCGCATCCGAAGCCGTCTGCTGCCCACAGGCAGCGAGACTGAAAGCGGCTGTCATCAGAAGAAAAGACCGTATCATTTTTTCATTCCTGTATTGCCGGATAGGATGGCTGTGTTCTTTTTATCGCTATTAAGCTCGACAATGCGGGGCGTTGCTGACTGGCCGAAATCATTGTTCATTAAACGTGTTTTTGGCTCACCAACTGTATGGTCAATGATAACAGGGCGGGCGTCCGTAAAGGTGTTGCCTTCCAAAAGAGTCACTTGCGCACCGTGCAGACGGAAACTCCCGCCCGTCTTATTCCGCTTATTGGCTCCGATTTTGTCAAATTTTGAATTTGTGACCGTGACATGCGGACCAAAAGTACTCTCATCCGTGCCGCCCCGGTAAACGTCGGCGATCGTGCCGCCAATGTTTGAAAATTCACTATCAGAGATCGTTAGGTATTCCGCGGGATAAATGCCGTTATCATCCAATTCTCGATCAAGCCGTAAAACGTGGCCTGTCGCATCAGAGACCTTCACACGTTCTAAAGTTATATGATTTGCAAAGGTCCCTTTAGCGGCCGAAATGACATCAAAGGAATGGTTGATGTCCAAGTCCTCAAAAACCGTATCCGCAATTTCCAAACGATAGTTCTTCAACATGGAATATGGGCTCGTCCGAATGACCACATTTCCCGCACTATCGGGCGTATCGGCACCTGAGATTGTCAGACCCTCGACACGCAGACTGCCGCCGTCTTGAATTTCAAATAAGGCGTCACGTTCATATAAAATTGTCGCGCCGCCGATGCCTTCAAATTTAAGTGTGTTTTTGATTGGAATGACGCGGTCCACAGTATGGGTTCCAGCGCGTAAACGGATTGTGTCCCCATCTTTTGCCTGCGCCACCAGCTTTGCAAGGTTTCCTTCACCGGGGGTTATCATATGGGTTTTCCCGGAACCAAACTCCGTGGCCACACCCGCTTTGGGATAATAGGACGCGCCCGTTTGATCGGCTTGAGTCACGACCAAATCCTTTGGCGCGCCAGCCGTTACGTCACCAACTGGATAGAGCAGTCCGTTTTTGGCGCGCTGGAGCTTCACGTCTTGAACATTGAATTTATTGGCCAAGGGCTTCAGCGCCACATTGCTCACATTATCCTTGAAAGTGATACCGGACATATCATCATAGACGGTCATGCTATTGCGGCCCTCCTCATGCACGACCAGATTATTTTCCATACGTGTCCCGGTTGGCGGCGCGCTACGCTCGGCATCGCTGCCCGCGCCCAATTGAATGTTATCACTATTGATGAGGGAATTATTCGTAATGACAGAATCGATAACCGGGTCATATCGATTGATTGGTCCGTTTGGAACGCCGTTCATAACAACCAGAGCGCCGCCAAAACGCGACCCGGTGAGGCCCTCCATATAATTATCGCGGACGGTCTGGCGCGCATTGATAACGCGGAAGCCGCCTGTATGGTCTTCGCCTTCCCCTAAGAAAACATTGCGTTCAATCAAGCTATCATTCCCGTGGCGTAAGGTCAGCGTGCCGCGAGATTTGTAAAATGTGTTATTGCGGAAAACATTCCCGCCGGATTTGGAGGACACAATTTCAACTTCACCATCACAGCGGTCAAAGTAATTATTCTCAACCAGGGTGAAACTATTACTTCGAGAATAGTGGCTGGTCCCGACTCGGAGTGTCTCGCCGCCGTTTGATCCCAAAATCGGGCGCGGGCCAAAATAATTATGGTCAATACGGTGTTTGTTTTCGCGGCTTTCCTCAGTATCCATTCGGACGGCCAAGGTGACTCCCCGATTACGCTTATTAACCAAGGTATTGTGATCGAACCGATTGTTTTTGCCATAAATCATGACCCAGAAATCAGCGGATGTCCGCTCCGTCGGATTATAGTCATCAATCACCACGTTGTGGACGCGGGAGTTATTTGCGAGATCGCCTTTGGTGCGGCGGAAGGAGATGACTTCACGGGTTGGTGTAAATCCATCTGTAAAAACGAGGCCTGATATATCCAACCATTCTCCGGAAAGGCGAAGATTGGATTGCCCCGTGAGCAAAACCTTCCCGGGTGTTTCGGCGCTCAAACGGATAGGGGCGTCTTCGGTCCCTTTACCGGAAAATAGGATTTCAAAATCCTCCCAGCGGCCGTTTGCCAAAACGATGTGATCTCCAGGTTGGAGAGATTTAACGGCTTCCGCATATTCTTGCTGAGTCGAGACCAAGACCTGTCCCTCCTCCAATGTGGTTGATTGCACGGTTTTTTCAGGTGACGTCTCGGTTGTTGCTGGCGCGCATCCATAGAGCGCGGAAGACATCGAAAGCGCAGAGGCCATCCCAATAAATGCGAGCCGGCGACGCGCTGCGCGTGATCCAAAAAAAGATGTTTGCTGTGCCAAAATCAATCCCCTGTCGTAACAGAACCGCCCGCCTCCTTTTTGGAGTCGTTATGCGATGAAGCAGATGTTGTTAAGCACGACATATGGCGAACATGTCAACCAATACTTCGAACCAATTTAGGAAATTGGTCTAATGCCAGAGTTTACAGCAGCTGCTGAGACATTGTGTAGCGGGACCGGCTCTCAGAAGCTTTGCGCTGGACCTCTTTATAGGCCTGCTCTTCAGATTCAGTGAGTAGCGCATCAATCAGGCGCGAAAAATGCGCCCGCATGGCCAAACGCGCCCCGACGGAGTCGCGTCGCATGAGCGCTGCGAGGATGGCTTCATGTTCATCTTCACGATCGGTATTTTCATCTTTTGTGCAGGCCGTCTCATAAACCTTTTGCAGCTGAGCGGCCTCGGTGCGCATTTTCCACAAACTATCGACAACAAATAAAATGGCGTGGTTTTTGGTTGAGCGCGCAATCGTCAGATGAAACTCCGCATCGGCTTCTTCAGCCGTCAGTTCATCTTTCACCTTACCGTTCATGATATCAATTAAATGCTGAAGGTGCTCTAATTCTTGATCCGTAATCATAGAAGCCGCCAAGGCGGCGGATTCGCCTTCGTATAAAGCGCGGGCTTCGGTCAATTCAAAGGGTCCAACCTTAGGCAAACCATAAACGGGCAAATTTGTTTGATCGAGTACATAGACGCCTGAGCCAACTTTAATCTCGACACGGCCCTGGGCCTGTAGCGCGATTTCAGCCTCTCGAATGGAAACGCGGCTGACGCCAAAACGCTTGGCGAGCTCACGCTCACCCGGCAGACGGGATCCCGGCGGGAAGACGCCGGAGTCAATCATCTCCAGTAATTTATTCGCAACCGTATGATAGAGTCTTTGCTCAGACATAATTCGACCCCTTCAGCCTTTACGCTACTGCAGAAGCGTTATGACGAAGACACCAAAGGATGTCTATACCGATTCAAAGGTGACAGCGCTGTCCGTTTGAAATCGGTATAGCTCACATATTCAGGCCCTCGCCATACGAAATGCGCTTAGAAGCGCCCGCGAACACCGAAGAAGATACGGGGACCGTAATCGTTAATCTCGTAACGATCATCATCAACAAATGCGAATTGCTCTTTAGGCTCGCTGCCAATATTGATAATTTCAGCCGATAGACGGAAATTATCGGTCAATGTGTAGGATGCACGGGCCTCCCAGACACCCACTTCGCCGACGTAGCGAAGTCGCGTACCATCGGAGGTAAAGGGCTGGAAATACTGATCACGATATTTGTAGTTGACGGCCAGATCGAGACCACCAATTCCGTAATAGACTTGTGCCGAAAGTGTATTTTGAGACAATCCGGGCAGGCCGGCCGGCGCAATAATGCCGGAGGCGATTTGCGTGGTTGTTCCATTTGCATTGGTAATAAACCGATCGCCATAACGGCTATCTTCAAATTCGAAATTTGAATCGACGTAGTTATAGCTGAGTTTCGCACCCAAACCGCTCAGCAAACCCGGAAGATATGTAAAGCCATGCGAGGCGGTGACCTCGATACCGAAGAGATTGCTGGTGTCATCACTCGTTTGAGTCACTGTTACATCCCGGTCGAGGGCTTGGCCATTGACGTCAAAGGTCTCTGTCTGAACAACAGTTTCAAACCCGCCTTGGAACGCTTTGTAATATCCGCCGACAGCTAAAATGGTGTCCTGATTTGGGTACCATTCAAAGCTGGCGTCATAATTCCAGGACATGAGCGGATCAAAGCTTGGATTGCCTGTTCCGGAAATATTCCCCAACAAATCATTTAATGACGTCGCACCTTCGTCTTCGTCGAAGTTAAAATTGAAGGTCCGGCTAAAGCCCATATCTTGCAAATCAGGACGCGACATAGCGCGGAAGACGCCCAGCCTGACAATCTTGTCGTCGGCTACATCCATAATCAAATTCGCGCTGGGAAGAAGGCGTGTATATGAATGCTTTTCCTGCACTTGCTGTACGCCGCCCGGACGCGAGAAGGAGAAGGTTCCATCGGCCCCCTCAGTAATCGTGAAGGCTTCACGGTAGCCGGTGCCCGTCACATCTGTTTGCACCAAACGGGCGCCGATATTACCGGAAATTGGAAGGGTTCCGTCCAGCATTCCGGAGTAATTTGTCATCAAATAAGCCGTTGATGTCGACTCACGGACATCAACCGTATTTGTACGCTCTTCAATCAATTCCGGCGTTTCTGTACTCAACGTCGGAATAATACCGATTTCATCGCCCGGCAGATCATTGATGCCAGGGTCAAGAAGTTGCGCGTTAATTTGATCCAATATTCCGTTGATCAGATTGGTGGACGTATCCGTAACACAACGAGCGTCAAAGGTTGCGAAAGAGTTTGTCCCAACGCTTTGTAAGTTACCATCAGAGTCAAAGAAGGTATTGGTGACCAAGTCGGACCCACCCCGCAAACTTCCGAGGAAATCATCTTCGACGAAATCATTTTCAAACGACCCGTCTTCATTTATCGTTCCATTGAAACAGGCTTGGTTCACCTGGCTAATGAAACCGATGTAGGTTTCATCCAGACCTGTTGCAGAATCGAAGACTTGGCGACTTTGAATTTCAAGGTCTCGGTTATCTTCAATTTCGAACGTCGTCCGGCCCGTTGAAAAATCAAACGGGTCATCGGAATCAATACCTCCGGCCAAGCTTAGATAATCACGTTGGGCAAGACGGACGCCGCCCTCTAAATTGTTAAAAAATCCGTCGCCGAGATCATAATTAAAATCTAAACGACCCGCAACAACCTCATCTGTCCGCTCGAGATCATTATCGATACGAACCCGGAGGCGATCCACATAGTTTCCGGGGTCATTGACATCAAATTCTTCGCTGTGAAGGGTATAGAGAGGCACATCACTATTGCGCTGATCAAACTCAATCACCGGTGAATTATTGGATTGAATTCGGAATTCAAACGCACGCTCATTCCGTTCTGTTTTAGAATAAGCGAGGTCAGCGGCAACTGACAACCGATCAGACACTTCATAATCGACATTCAAACCCGCGCCAAGATAGGTTTCTTTTCGCTGGTAGTCACCGCCCTGAATTTCAATCGAGCTATCGGTGAAGGACCGCAAAACACCGCCTTGTGGTGTGGTGACTAAAGTGTCCAAAGTCGTCGTATTTACAGTCTCGCCATTTTGAATAATGTTCAAGTCCGTATCATTGCGGCGTCCGCCGTTAAACGTCAGATCATTTCTCTGCTCTGATTGAATCCGTTCGGACCACTGCGCATCTAAATTAATGTCGACACGATCATTCGGCGCCCATTGAACGGAGCCGAAAATTGCATCGCGCTGATCACGCGTATCATTTTGGCGGAAGTGACGCTGAGACGGCGCGAAGATAAACGGAGTATCGAGGTCGGCACGGATGCCATTCGCATCTAAAGATGTATCGAATCCCTCGACAGTGCTGCCGCGGCCAAAGGCTTCTAGCTCCTCGTCCGACGGATCTCTGTCGCCGCTAAGGTCAAACCCTTCCAAATTGACGTCATCACAATCGTCATCGCCGCGGCGTTCCGTTTCAGGTTGGTTGGAGAACCCTGTGACGGTTCCGCCGGTTGTCGGTTCAATATAGCGCGCATTACCGTTTGTTATTAAGCAGGCAGGACGGGAGTTGCTTGTCGGGCCGGTTTGGCGGGCTTCGGCCTCCGGCTGGGAAATATCGCTGGTTTGCACCCCGATCGAAAGTCCGATGTCCCCGCCGCCAAGCTCGAACTGGTCCGTATAACTGCCGGTCAGGCGGTAGCCTAAATCGCCGGCTTCGGTGTCATTTTGGTTCAATTGATCCGGGTTTACATTCCCTTTGGCTTCGAACTGAATTCGGCGCTTTCCATAATCAAGAGGCCTAACTGTCTCAATTTGGATTTGACCCGCGACGCCGCCTTCAATTTGGCTCGCATTTTGCGTCTTAAAGACGGCCAATTTATTGACGAGTTCAGACGGGAATTGCGAGAAATTCACCGACCTGTCGCCGGACCCATTTGTTGCGACACGGCCGTTGACAACGGTTGAGGAAAGGTACGGACCAAGCCCACGAATTGACACTTCGGTCGCGCCGCCATTTTCACGATGAGAGGCAACGCCCGTAATATTTTCGAGAGCTTCGCCAATGGACAAAGCCGGAATGTCACCGATTTCATCGGCGGAAAGCCCGTCTACAATTTGCATGTTTTCACGCTTGAGCGCGATGGCGTCCTGAATAACTTGACGCGACCCTGTAACAATAATTTCGTCCTCTACCGGCGCTTGTTGCGCTAAAACCGGCTGCGCCAACAAACTCAGCGCCAAAACAGACGCGGAGGCGGCAAAGCCTTTTTTTAAATCTGTATGGATGCGCGAAAGCTCCACACCCTGAGGTGAAGTATTGGCCATTTTGATATCCCCTTATGATGTCAAATCTTGTGTATATTTTTTTGATTAGGGCCAGCTTGAACCAAGAGGACTAACCACGTCAACTAAATAATTGGACCAATTTCTTCTTATTGGCCTATCCACTAAGCGTTTGTGTCGCGTTATATTGGGGAGATTTTCCACAGGCGAGCACGCCGAATGTTTTGGGGTATTCGGACCTCATCACAGGCGATTAGGTGCGCAAGGGTTAGGATAGTACAAATTTCGTAGGTGCAAAACGCTGGTTGTTGACGCTGTTTATCGAGCCGAAAGGTTCCGAAGCTATTGTTTACATTTCCGAATTTCTAATTTGTCTGTGTCAATCCACTTAATATTTATGAATTCGGTTTTCCCGCTTTATCTGCAATCTTCATTGGTATAGATAATTCGGGAGTATTGACCCAATCGTTTGGGCCAAAATGTATACCAATTTTCTTGGAGTTAGAATTATGTCGAAACCAACAATTGGTTTTATCGGTCTGGGCCTCATGGGCGGCAATATGGTCGAGAACCTACAAAAGCGTGGCTTTGAAGTCATCGTTATGGACTTGAACCAGGATGCGGTTGACGCGGTTTTGGCGCGGGGGAATGCCTCTCAAGCCAGCTCCCCAAAAGAACTCGCCGAGAAAAGTGACATTGTTCAATTTTGTCTGACCACATCTGCAGTGGTTGAGAAAATTGTTTATGGGGATAACGGCGTACTTGCCGGTATCAGGGAAGGGTCCGTTTTGATTGACTTCGGAACGTCCATTCCGGCGTCCACTCAAAAAATTGGCGCTGACCTCGCGAAAAAAGGCGTGGGCATGATTGATGCGCCGCTGGGGCGGACACCGGCCCATGCAAAAGACGGATTGCTGAACATTATGGCAGCTGGCGACAAAGCCACATTCGACAAATATGAGCCGATGCTAAAGGAACAAGGCGAGAATGTTTTCTATCTCGGCAAGCTGGGCGCGGGCCATACGACCAAGCTCATCAATAACTTTATGGGCATGACAACAGTAACGGCGATGTCACAGGCCTTTGCCGCAGCGGAACTGGCCGGCGTTGATCGTCAGCAGCTTTATGACATCATGTCATCTGGCCCGTCCAATTCACCTTTTATGAAATTCTGTAAGAACTATGCCGTCGACGGCGTGAGCGATTTGGGCTTCTCTATCAATAATGCCAATAAGGACTTGGGCTATTTCGCTCAGATGGTATCCGATCTCGGATCCAAATCCCTTGTCGCGGAAGCGACATCGAAAAGCCTGCAAGCCGCTGTGGATGCGGGCATGGGCGATGGCAATGTGCCGGAAATCTACGATTACTTTGTAAAACTGAAGAAGTAACGTCCCGCCTTAATAAAGATCAGTGCGCGGACACAGCGCACTGATCAATTGGTCAAGCATAGACCCTTTAAAACCCTGCACTCAGATCAAAACCTGATCTATTGATTTACACGTCTCCCAGCTCCTCCAAAACTGCGGCGCATGTCTTTGGTTTGCCCCGAGCCTTAAGCTAAGCTTATCCTCCGTTTTATGTCCGAAGCCCCGATTTTGGCTGTCGACATTTTATGGACGAACCTCTGAGCGATGCGTCCTCGTCAGGGCATCAATTCGGCAATCGGCGCCGTGGGCAGCGGATAGGCTGCACATTTCAAAAAATCACACGCCACAAAGTCTAGAACCGAGCCTCCTGCTGTCCCGACGGTCAAGCCGGGAGGATGAAGATGAAGGATTAAGACGCAAAGATATCGCCGCACAAGTGTGACCAAGGCGAGTGGGCCAAGGGCGAGTGGGCCAAGGGCGAATTTTCCCGCATCATAAGATAACCCATTATGATGCGCACACAAAAAAACGCCCCACCGAAGTGAGGCGTTTCAAGTTTCTTTCATCGACGAGGGAACGTCTTAGAAAGTATAGCTTCCACCGAAGATAACTCGGCGATCCGGATATCCTACGAAACATGTTGGCCCGGTCTCGGCCACACAACGTTGGATGATTCTTGATTCCGTTAAGTTAACGGCTTCAACACCAATGTTGAAATTATCAGTGACATCGTAGTTGATGCTCGCATTAAGCTGTCCTCTGTCCAACGTATTGACCGGGAAACTGAATGTAGAGCTGCCTGATGTATTTGCTCCGCCGCCGAAATCTTGCGTCCGGAAGCCTTCACGCCATGTATAACGTACACGGGCCGAAAGACCATATTTTTCGTAATAACCTGTGAGGTTGTATGCATTCTTCGAGAAATCCAGCAGTCCTCGTGGAATGCTGACGTCACCAAGAACATTCAGACCACGGCCAGATGTCGTATCTACAACTGATCCACCAGAAAAATCTTGGTATGTGTAGTTGGCAATGACACCGAAGCCAGATGCAAATCCGAGCATATCTTCAAAGGCAGAGAGATCCGATTGGAAAGCGACCTCAATACCCTGCTGTGTGGTTGTCTCAGGGTCGTTCCCAGGTTGTGTCGTGTCTACACAAAGGCCAAGACGGTTTGGATCCCCAAGCTGGTTAGGTACAACAATCGGGTTGAAAATACCACCGCCTGTACAAGCTGGGTCTGTATCCCGCGCAAAACCGCCGGTCGTTACAAATCCCTCGGGTGATGGTCCTGTAATAATCTCCGCCCCTTCAAAATTTGTCCCAAAGACATTTGTTCGCCTCTTATTGAAATAGCCAATTGTAAAGACCGAGGCCGGAGCAAAATACCAGTCAACGGAAACGTCGAATGATTTAAAGTCTTCCGGCTCTAGACCGGGGTTACCCAATCTAACAGCGGAGTTCTCACTATCGTCAAACGAGAAGCCCGTCGTAAGTTGATTAAAGTCTGGACGCAAAATATCCTCGCTATAGGCGGCGCGTAAGACAATATCTTCGCGCGGCGTCACGCTCAAGTTTGCCCGCGGCAATAGGAAATTATAGCTGCCGGATGTGGTCACTAGCTCTCGTGTGCCGCCAATATCTGGACTAAAAGCAGTGGAGTCGATATCGGTTTCCACCCACCTTGCGCCAACGTTACCCTTGACAATGCCATGCTCAAAATTGGCTTGCGCATATATCGCTGTTGTGTCTTCCTCTACTCTGAAGAAAGCATTTTGGTCTGACTGGACATTTAGAATATCCGGTGTCGGGTCATGTGCGATAACGGCAGCTTGCAGCGTATTGATAACGCGCTGAGGATCAGAAAAGGCAAGATCAGGATCGACAAGCAGGAAATCGCTGACAAATAAATTCCGTCCATCTGCTGCATCGAAGTTATTCGGCCCTGCAACAAGAATATCAGCGAAAAGAGAGCCGTTCGGGCTGTCGACAAGCTGACTAAATCCGCCGACACGGTCGCCAATGTCTTCGAATTCACTGGATGCGCTATTTCTGCGTATACCGGCATCAACCGATTTAATGAATGGTGCGAATTCTGACACATCATAAGACAAGTCTAGGCGAATGGCATTATCTTCATTTTCTGTCGTATTCCGACCGACACGGAAGTCATCCAAAACAACGTTGTTTGGGTTGGTCAAATCGGCGACAGCAGGCGCGAAGGGTGAGTCAAAATTGATACCGAAAGACAATGTGTCATCGGACAAATCATAAATGAAGGGCACACAGTTATCGTTACTTGTGCCGTCCAATGGACAGTTCGGGTTAATGAAGTTCAGTGTTGAACTCAAATTTGGGTTTACAGTTTCAGACGTCGAAGAAGCTGCCTCTAACTTGGCAGTAAAGTTACCTTTTTCCCATTCGCCACCAATGCTGATGAGACGCGTATCTGTCACGCGGGCACCTGTGTCGCTTGAGAAACGCAAGTTTGGATCATCATCATCATTCGCGAGATTTGGCTCCAAGGTACCTGTTAGAGCGGCCGGAAACTCGCACGGACCAACGCCAAAGTCGACCGTCTCAAAGGATGTTGGAATGCTGAGTTGGCGCAACGAACTCACGCCTGAAGCTTGAATCCGGTAAGAATCCTGAGCCCGCTGCTGGTCATTGTAAATACCATCGACATAAAGTCTAAGGTTGTCAGTTGGTCTAGCCTCTACAGTACCTGCGAGGTTGATTGTCTCAAAATCAAAATTCTCTTGCTCTTGGACCAGGAACTGAATGCCGAGAAACTCAGCAGGGTTTGCGCCCGGAGGAGAGGCAACATTATCGCGATCAGTTCGTGGACGGAAAGAGACAGCTTCTTGCTTTGTATAGCTACCGCTTAGGACGACCCCGAACTCTTGGCCACGTGGATTCTCCCACTTTTTGCCTAAAGCACCTGATACACGTGGCTGGAGGCCTTCTGTGCTCAGGCTGCTGTCTTCAGCTTGGACGCGGATGGACGCCAGCGTGTCGGTGAGATCCAATGGACGAATGGTTCTAAGGTTAATTGTACCGCCAACAGACCCCTCTGTCGTGCTAGCCTCAGGTGATTTTATCACTTCTACAGCCGAAATAATGGAAGCGTTCACATCTTCGAAGCCAATACCGCCACGACCGGAACCTGATCCAACTGTGGAGACACCATTAATTTCAACGCGGTTGTCGTCGGTACCCCTAATTTGAACGCCAGTACCGATACCAGCCGTCCGTGTGATTTGAACACCTGTGATATTTTCCAAAACTTCCGCGAGGTTTTGGTCAGGTAGCTTGCCGATATCTTCCGCGCGGATAACCTCAATCAAGCTGTCTGCGTTACGTTTCTCAATCAAGGCCGTTTCCAGCGCTTGACGAATACCTGTTGCAATAACAACGTCGCCATCGTCGGAATCTTGCGCGAAGGCTGAAGGGGCCATCGCTAGCATGGAAACGCTGGCGCCGAGGAGGAGCGAGCCTTTTAGCCACGCCATCTTGTGTGTGCCGGAGTCGGCAGAACGGTGAGTCATAATCTTCATTTCCCCTGAAGTTAGATTTGGAGTTTTTATTTTACTTTTGCCAATTGGGAATGAACCAATGATTTAGAGTATGTCAAGCCAATAAACGTACCAATTTTTTGAAATTGGTAATACCAATGTCGTTATTCGATTAACTGTAGTAAATTCGCAACAGTCAACTCGCTGTTTGAACAAACAAGCGCGTTGCCCCGGTTTTTGAATGTGAGAGACGCCGCGCCAGTTTTAGGTGTGACAGCGACAGGCGACCCGCCATAAGGGCCCACCTAAACCGTTTTTGGGAGCGTAATGGTGAATGTACTCCCCTCGCCGGGAGCGGATTGAACCTTGATCTCACCGCCATGCCGGGTGACCATTTTCTTGACGAGCGCTAAGCCCATTCCGCTTCCTTCGACCTCATCCCTTGGGCGAAGCGTTTGGAATATTTCGAATATTTTTTTGTGGAACGCGGGATCTATGCCCGGACCATCATCGGTTACACGAAAACTATAGTGGGATTGCGTTTCGGTCCCCGTGACGGAAATCACGCCAGCGTCTTTATCGTGATGCTTCAGGGCGTTACTAATCAGATTATTGAAGATTTGCTCTAGCGGCATGCGAGGCACAATAATATCATCTAGATTGTCGGCAATTTTTACGACAAAGTCGGGCATCACATTTTGAACACCTCTGACATCCCTGAGCAATTCACCCGCACTGACGCGAATCTCTTGGTCGAATTGTTTTCCGGCGCGTGAATAGTTGAGAAGCGAATTTAACAGGTCTTCCATCCGTGCCACACGGGTGCGCAGCAATGCGACGCGCAGCCTGTTTTCAGAATCCTCGTCGGGGTCCATATCATCGGCAATCCACTTGCTTAGATTGTCAATAGCCCTCAAGGGGGACTTTAAATCATGTGACGCCACATAGGCGAAACCTTCCAAGTCCTGATTGGAGTAGACCAATTCTTGCATGGTTTTTTGCAATTGCGCTTCGGCCGTCTTCCGGCGAGAGATGTCGCGAACAATCGTGTTGTAGAGGGTTCTACCGCCTTCAGTAATTTCAGTGGTCGAAATTTCCAACATGACATTTGAACCGTCTTTACGGCGGCCTGTGACCTCCCGCATTTTACCGGTATAGAATGCCTTTAACATTTCCTCAGAAGGTTCAACTGTAACGACGTCATTCAGTTCAATAAAGTCTTGCTGTAAACTTCGGAAAAGACTGTCAAAGTTTTGACCAATAATTTCGTCATAACTATATTGGAAAATCTCTTGGCTGGCTTTGTTGAAATCCAGTATCTTTCCGTCTGCATCGCTTAAGATGATGCCGTCGATGGCATTATTCGTGATATTGGTGAGGAGATTTGATTTTCCCGCATAAGCTGTTGCCATTTCCCCTGCGAACTGAACGGCCTGTCTGTTGGAACGCGCCAGCATCACGAATAATGTGATGATCATCAATTCCACTCCCAAACCGGACAGGAGAATGATCAAAGGCTTATAATTCCGGGCCGATTCTTCGAATGATTCGTTGGATTCAATAACAAAAAACCAATTCCTGCCATAAATCTCCTTTGTAATTTTCACGGTGTAAAGCGCTTGAGAACTTCCGTTCGTCCGTTGCGATGTAATTTCATCAAACAAATTTACGCCGGAATCGGAGATTCGCAAGCTAACCAATCGCCTATCTGTCTCCAGAATGCCAATCATCAGCCGCTCAAAAACAAAGGGGGCATAAACCAAATTTACAAATTTGTCTCTGCGCTCCGCCTGTGAGGACAAATCAACCCTTTCATAGTGAGGCGCGTAAAATAGAAAACCGGGCGTTTTACGCGCATCCTGAACAAGCGTTATCGGGCCTGTGATTTGCGCATCTCCGGTATCGCGCGCTTTTCTCGCACCTGCCAAGCGATTGCTCTCATGCGCTATATCTAAACCAATTGCGGCCCGATTTTCCGCGAACGGCTCAACGAAGGTGATGGGCCAGCGTTCATCCAGCTCATGCTCTGGGAAGACATTGAAGTCTGGACGCTCCATGCGGTTGAGGCTTAGGTAAGTCTCGAACTCACCGGGTTTCACGTAGTCAATGACACCAATACCATTGATCCCGGGATACTTTTTACTGATTTCCAAGGTCTCGCTATAATTTTTCCACGCATTCGCCGTCAGTGAAACATCAAATGCGCTTAAGGCGGCGACGCCTCCCCATAGCGCGTCCTCATAGTGAGCCATACGCTCTGAAATGAGATCTACAACTTGAGCAGCCTCACGATCAAACTGGTCATTGATTTTCTGTTGATTTGAATCTCGCGCCAACTTCCAAGCGAAAATAGCAATGGCCAAGGACGCAATAATGATGACCCAATGAAACCAACGCCACCGTCCCGCCGCTTCCAGACGTTCTTTTTTGTTCAAATAGAACTCTAGGTCCTGAGGAGTTGATGCTGGCATGCCATCCAATCAGTTGTGCAAATATTCACTATCGGGAAAAAACGGAAAAACAACGTTAAATAAGCATCGGCAAATATGCATCGGCCATTTTGCGGAGTCAGGAAAGTCTGGAGAGATTCACACATAGCCCCGGCCTTGGGTTCGGATTTCCCAAATACATTCAATTTTAAAGTGCAAAAATTGACTTTTCAAAAATTATGATGAACAAAATGCCTTTGATAATGGTTACTAAGCCCCTTCTCAGGGCGTCTAATATTGAGATTGGAGGTCGTTCTACAGCGTTTAGAGCCTCAGACTCCCCAAAATATAAGTAAGCTCAAGGATAATAATTGAAACTTCAACAAACCAATTGAATTTTCAAGTCATTGAAAACAATCGATTTTTTACTGGATTAAACTGAAAAAATCACGCAGGTTGTAAAAGTTGAATGTGGGGCGAGACGCTTTGAAACTCTTCGGAGGTTTAAAGCGTCTCGGATTACCAATCAACCGCGGCAGGATGCCGAGAAACAATAATTTCGAATTACGTTCCAACGTCTTCAAGAGGTGCACGACCCCGTGCCAATCGAGCGCATCTCGGTTCTCTTTTGTGGCGTTTGAAAGCTTACGGAAATTAAGTCTACCGTTAACGGATCAAGGAAAACAAAATGGCCTCCACAGTTGCTATCATACAGTCAGACACGAACTTCGGTAACCAACTTTCACAAACCCTGCGTGATGACGGACACACGGTGCTTCCCGTCGCCCGTACACTAGAAGAAGCTTATAAAAATTTTTCAATCTATGACGCCGACATCTGCGTGATTGATGGTAACTTGCCCGAAGACACTGTCATGCGCTTATCTGATATGTTCACTTTGATGAATGTCCCCCACGTCATTAACTACAATGACGACCTGCTTTTGCGCCGGTTACATGCCAGTCGAGCACTGTCTTCTAGCCGAATCGGCTCTCAAATTTCGAAGGTTGAGCCTCCTATGACGCAGGCTATTTCTCTGGCTGTATGGGAGCTTCACGTTAGCTTGCAAGTCTCTCGTCCTATTGAGGCTCTGTCGCCTGCATTGTCTTATATATAGTGTTCAACCGGATAATCATCTACGCAATCGCATGGCTTGGAATTTTTCTAATCCAGCCAACGTCGGCATTTGCCGGAGCGTCCGACCGAGTCAGTTTCCAATTTTCTCCCAAGGTTGCGTCTCAAATTTTGGAACGCGTTGACGGGGAAACAAAAGTGCTGATTGCCTCTAATTCAGCCTTCAGCATTCAAGCAACGGGAATGATTGGATCCATAAAGGTTATGATTGAAAAAAGTGGAGAGATTAATGGCACTCAATTTGGGTCCGCTGCACAACTCCCCGGTCAGACAACAACAGAGAACTTTCTAACAAGCCCTCTTGAAACGTCTATATATCAGTCAGAAAGAAAGACAGCCCGTGATTCCGGAAACATCTTAGATCAGGCTGTCTTAGTTCGAATTACTTACACGAGCGCCGCGCACCCGACCTTTATAATTCAACCTATGCTCTAGAAATCCAAAAACTTAAAAATATTTGAAAAAGTACATAAAAAAGTACATAAAAATGTGAATAAATGGCTCTTATTCCTGTTATCTAGCTTTCGCTTTTTAACAGATTATTATACGAGTGCCCTCCAAGGTTGCAACGCTTAACGCATGAACTTATCAAAGTGGAATCCAATGAGCTATGTAGATTTAGCAGATTTACGTTATCTTTCCTATGCGGAACGGATTTCTGGGGATTATAATGAGTTTTTGAAAAAGACGATTTTGCCGCAATTCCAGAAGCGCTTTTCACTGAAACTCCGTGAAACGCGGGTTCTCGACGCTATTGCACAATCCGAACGTCCGCCCACAGCATCGCATATATCGGACGTTCTACGACAAGATCCTGCGACAATCACCCGATCGCTCGTCATCCTAATTGGTAAAGGCTATATCATTTCCGAAGAAGATTATAATGACGGTCGCAGTCGCTTGCTGAGAACCACGCAGGAAGGCAAAGATGCCGCAAAATATTTCTTGGATGTATTTGACCGCGTGGTCGGGACAGCCGTGCATTCATCCAATAGTGAGCGATTTACTCACGACCACAGCAAATTAATTCAATCTCTCGAGCTCGTTTCGAAGCGCGCGCGAGCGTTTCGGGAATCCCAGCGTATGCTAAGGCGCGCCCTGAATAATCACTCCCCTCAATCGTTCGGCTAATCAGTTTTATGACACCTTTAAATATTCTTATCGTCGAAGACGATGATGTCGACATGATGAGCGTGGAACGCGCATTTAATGACTTACATCTCTGCAACCCGCTGACTCGCGCCACGGATGGGCAGGAAGCGTGGGACAAGCTGATGACGCCAGAGGATTCCGTTGGTGATGATTGCCCAGATATCATTTTACTCGACCTGAATATGCCCCGTATGGGCGGAGCAGAATTTTTAAAAAAGCTTTCCGATCTCGATATTCGCCTCGACTCAGAAATTTTTGTCTTAACAACGTCCGACTCTGACCAAGATATCATTAATGCGCATAAATATCCTATTTCCGGATACCTCTTAAAATCAGACCTGGTAGAGGGTTTGCGCGAAGCTATCGGGGATTTGGATAAACAGTGGATGTTGGTGAAATAACCCTCACTCTTCTACGATAGCGAAACAGAAACTCGCTTTAGAGAGCCGTCTACAAACCCGGTTCTATCGATATAATTATCGGAAGTCCGAGATCTTCCACAAGACCGTCAGGTCTTACTCGTCAAAATTGGGGCAAGATAAAATAGGGCGTAAATAATCTAGATAAGATTGATGATTTGAGCTAAATCTCCGGCATGTCCAGGCTCGGCATTTGGTAGGCGGCGGAGTAGGGCGTTGGCCTCTTGAAAAGGGGTCAGAAGACTGCTGTCCTGTCGCGGTAAAGATCGCACTGTTAACTTTCCATTTTGGCAGGACACCACGGCACGGAGATAGGTTTCGCGCGGGCCATTATGGGGCAAAGTATGTGTAAGGTGCGCCTTTTTATACTCTTCTGGCGGACTCCCCATGAGGCGGCGCAAAAACAGGTATGCACACACGATAGCAGAGGCAGGGTTACCTGGCAGGCCCAATACGGGAGTGTCGTCCAATAGACCAAACCAAGTTGGTTTTCCCGGCTTCACCGCGACGCTCTCAAAAATCATTTTACCCCCCAATTGTTTGAAAACTTTTCGCATATAGTCATAGTCCCCGACGGAGGCCCCTCCGACCGGGACGAGAATGTCAGCGCCTTTTGCGCTGTCGAACATCTTTCCGATTTCAACAGTGTCATCTTTAGCAAGTCCAACATCTGAGATATTGCCACCCCATTGATTGATAAGCGCTGACAGCGCTGAGCTATTGGAATTTACGATTTTCCCGACAGCTCTTGCACTTCCTGGCGAGATTAATTCATCTCCAGCGGCGAAAATTGCGATACGCGGCTTTGACAGGACGGAGATTTTTACGTGATTACCGGCGGCAGCTAGGGCAATCTCTTTAGGGCCGAGACGTGTTAAGGCCGGGATAATTATGTCTCCTGTAAAAAAATCCATGCCTGCCGGTCGAACAAATTGCGGTGTGTCGGAGGCCTCATGAATTCGGACGCTATCATCATATCGCTCGGCGCGTTCCTGAAGGATGATATGGTCTGCGCCATCGGGCAATGGAGACCCGGTGAATATTCTTACCGCCTCTCCAGCGTTGATTCTTTCTGCAAAGGCAGACCCAGCAGGAATTTCTCCAATAACCTTTAAACTGGCACCTGAATTTCTCACGTCCTCTAGCCGAACCGCGTAACCGTCCATAGCGGAAGCATCAACAGGCGGCCGCGTAATCTGCGCCGGAACATCCTCAGCGCAAACTCGTCCAAGCGCCGCTTCCAGTTTTACGCTCCGGCGGACCAAATGAGGCACGTAATCTGCCAATATGGATTGAGCTTGCGAAACAGAAATCATGGAATGTTTATACACATCTCGCGGGACGGGTCAGGTTTTTCATAAGTTGGAGCTCGCTATGTCATTGTTTTCGTCTGAGCCCGCGTCGGGGCGTAATTCACCGTACATAGCCCCGGCACCCCAGCTCATCTTGCCATTATAGTTAAAACAATAAAAATGATCTGGTGGCGCATCAAGCCTTTGTTAAGGCTTTTAACGCTTCGTTAGGCGGCTCAACGGTAATCTTAATAGCGGTCAATAGGATATTTGCAGGAGCGGGCATATGAGTCACACCGTAAATGCCAGAGAATGGCAAAATATTTTGAAACTATTAATGCTGACGATGCTGTCCGACGGACGCGTTTATGAACGCCAAGCGGATACTTTCGTTGAGGCCTCTGTTAAGCTACGGTCAGACATGAGAGTGAGGGGCTTTCAAACGCGTCAAATGACGATGGATTGGTATATTCGAAATCGAGAGGCACTTGTTGATATACAAACTGGTCAATCATTTGAGACCGACGTGCTGACACTCATCGACAGTATTGAAAATATCCCCGACAAAGAACCACTCATCCGCGCCCTTAAAAATCTGACGGCGCGGGAAGCGGACCACGACAAATATTGTCTCGGAATAGCGTCTAAATTTAAAGAACGTTTGGATGGTGGCTCACGACGTATAAACGCCCACTCGACGTAAATATTCTGACGTTTGAAGCAACCACTTCGACTTGGTGTGTGCAAAATTATGAAAACAGTTTTGGAGAAGCAACCACCCCGGATGGGTTCAAGTTTATCGTCAAACAGATACACTCTTTGAAATTTTTCAATCCCTTATCTTGACATTCAATTTATCCTGGCGCGGTAAGAAATTATCGCTGTAGGATCCGGGTCACCAGGCATCATTCCACCTTTCGGATTAATACAAACATATTTCACATTCGCATCATATCCTGCGGCTGGTGCATAGTTGCAGTCATTAAAGCTCGGAGGCGGATCAACAATATTCGAATATTTTATGTCTGACGCATAGTCGAAAGATAGCCCCGCACCGGCGGTTTGTGCAAATGACACGGGATTTGTCTCTGGGCCGGCATCGTCTATATCACCATTATAAAATGTCATTTCAGCAGGGATGGTTTTGAATATTACAATCGTATCTTCTTTCGTCGTTCCGTTACCATTATTTGTAAACGTCAAAGATGAAATCACATCATTGCCGGGAATTGCGTACAAACCCGAACCAGACGGGTCAAAAACCTCTACGGTTTCATTTGCGACGAGCTGCGTTGTTTCAGATTGAGCAACGTAATTTAAAGAAAATTCGGACGAGATATCATAGCTGTCCATCCCCGTTCTGCGGGTTGTCGTCGCTGAAATATTATCTCCAAAACTGACGGATGCATTTGCAGTAAAACTCCCCGTGAAGTTCAAGTCTCCGCCTGCATGTAGGATATCGACAAAACCTAGATGTGTTTCGCCCTCGCCGTGTCCGCTGGGATCGGCACTTGAGTTTTTGTAAAAATCAATACGGTACTCATTGGCATTGCTTGGGACGTCGAGATTAAAGTCGTAATCTACAGATGGTGTGCCATTGGCCGTGAAGCTGTTCATCACGGGAAAGTTCAGCAGCTCATTCCCCCCCGTGTCGCCGTCGCCGCTATCATTAGGGGTAACGCCCACTCCCCCCAAGTCGAGGCCAAGACCGGCATTATCAAATATACGATTGCCGTAAACTGCAGCCTTTGCCGTCCCGCTTGAAATCCGAATGCCCATATCTCCGTTATTAGAGATGATATTATCATAGGCAAAAAGCTGCGTC